>NZ_RZSG01001479.1:0-497 GCF_003997725.1 Mesorhizobium sp. M4A.F.Ca.ET.050.02.1.1 | reverse complement strand
CCGGACCGCCTGGGCGATCAGATCGCCGTCGAAGACAGCATCGACGAGGCCCGCGGCTTTTGCTTCGCCAGCCGAAATCGGCGTTCCCGAAACGATCATGCCGAGCGCCTTCGCCGCGCCGACCAGGCGCGGCAGCCGTACCGTGCCGCCGCCGCCCGGCAGCAGGCCGAGCTTCACCTCCGGCAGGCCGAGTTTCGCGCCGGCGTCGGCGACGCGGAAATGGCAGCCTAGCGCCAGCTCGAGCCCGCCGCCCAGCGCCGTGCCATGGATGGCGGCGACCATCGGCTTGGCGATGGTTTCCAGCAGCGCCACAATGGCGCGCAGCTCCGGCTGCTGCACCGGCTTGCTGAATTCGGTGATGTCGGCTCCGGCGACGAAAGTCCGCCCTGCGCACACGATCACGATGGCCCTGACGGTGGCATCGTCGCGCAGCGCGGCCAGCGCCGCGTGAAGTGGCTCGCGGGCGTGGAAGCTGAGCGCGTTGACCGGCGGGGTGT
>NZ_RZSG01001478.1:0-497 GCF_003997725.1 Mesorhizobium sp. M4A.F.Ca.ET.050.02.1.1 | reverse complement strand
ATCCTGCTTGGTCCTTCCTTGCTCGGCTGGCTATGGCCGGCGGCGGAGCGGCTGGTCTTTACCGGGGACGCCGCGCAGAAATCGATGATCAATGCCATCGCCCAGCTCGGCGTGCTGATGCTTCTGCTTCTCACCGGCATGGAGACCGATCTCAGGCTGGTGCGCCGGGTCGGCCGCGCCTGCTTTTCCATCTCCGCCGCCGGCGTTGCGGTGCCTTTCATGCTCGGCTTCGTGGCGGCGCAGTTCATGCCGGAATCGCTGCTCGCCAGCGGCGGCGAGCGCCTCGTCGCTGGCCTGTTCCTCGGCACGGCGCTGTCGATCTCCTCGGTCAAGATCGTCGCAATGGTGGTGCGCGAGATGAACTTCATGCGCCGCGACCTCGGCCAGGTCATCGTCTCGTCGGCAATCATCGAGGACACGATCGGTTGGGTGATCATCGCGATTACCATCGGGCCGGCGACCTTCCGGCCTTGCGCGTCCTCGGGATAGCTTTCCAC
>NZ_RZSG01001477.1:0-499 GCF_003997725.1 Mesorhizobium sp. M4A.F.Ca.ET.050.02.1.1 | reverse complement strand
GCGCTGCGGGCCTTCATGGACTGCAAGGTAGGAGCCGACGCCATGGCCGGTGCCGTGGGCGAAGTCGCAACCATGCCTCCATAGCGCCAGGCGCGCCACGGCGTCGATTTCCGAGCCGCGCGTGCCGGCCGGAAAGCGCAGCATGGAAATGCCGATCATGCCCTTCAGCACCAGGGTGAAGCGCTCGCGCATCTCCTGCGTCGGCTCACCGATCGGTACGGTGCGGGTGATGTCGGTAGTGCCGTCCTGATACTGGCCGCCGGAATCGAGCAGGAACAACTCGCCATCGGCAAGCTTGCGGCTAGTGGCGCGGGAAACACGGTAGTGCATGATGGCGCCGTTAGGGCCGGCGCCGGAAATAGTGTCGAAGGAGACGTCGCGCAGCGGCATCTGGGTCTCCTCGCCGGTCTGCCGGCGCACCTCCTCGAGCCTGGTGACCACGGCGATCTCGTCGAGCGAGCCCGGCTTTTGCCGGTCGAGCCAGCAAAGCAGCTTGGCC
>NZ_RZSG01001476.1:0-500 GCF_003997725.1 Mesorhizobium sp. M4A.F.Ca.ET.050.02.1.1 | reverse complement strand
GCCCAGATCGATGTCGAGGATCGCCATCGAGAAATTGTAGTCGCCATCAGCCTCGTCCTTGAAGACGATGCCGAGGAATTCGTCGCCGACATAGACCTCGGCCGAATCCTCCTTGCGCGGGCGCGCCTTCACCTGGAGCTTGGGATTCTGGAAGACGCGCTTGAAATAGGCGTCCAGCTTTCTGATTTCGTCCGGCTTCAAAGTCTTCTCCGATCGTCGGCTTGCTGATTTGAACGCGGCTTCTGGCACGCCGACAATGGCGATGTAAAGGCAAGCCGGCGACAGAACCGGAACCGGTCCGCGCGTACAGCCGGATTCAGCCGCGCGCGGGCATCCCGGCCTCAGATATCGAAGCTGACAACGTGGTCCATGGTCTGCGACGGCAGAAGCTGGTCCATCTGCCTGGAAGGCTGGTCGCAACCGGTTTCGCCGACGACGCGCGCCGGCACGCCGGCGACCGTCTTGTTGTGCGGCACCGGCGATAGCACGACCGATCCGGC
>NZ_RZSG01001475.1:0-500 GCF_003997725.1 Mesorhizobium sp. M4A.F.Ca.ET.050.02.1.1 | reverse complement strand
CTGCCAAAACAGCGAGCGCTCTAAGGCCATCTATCTCTGTCCGATGACGGTTCAGCCTGTCCCGTGTTGCGAATGACGCGGCCGAGGTGGAACCGGCTTGCTCCTCAACGGGTCGGGCAACGCTGCTTTCCCGCCAAGCCGCGCCAGCCGTAGTTGAAGAAAGGGCTTGGCGGCTTCGCATGCACCTAGTTGCTCTTGCGGGTTGTCGGAGGCCGTGGAACGTTCATGACCGATACCCGAGTCTGTCTGTCATCAGCGGCGAGAGCCTGGTAGAGGCCCATCATCCGAGCGAGTAAGTCGTCGGTCTCCGGCTTCAAGTTTCTGCGCATATGTGATGCGTCGCGGTAAATGAACTCACCATTGATGTAGGTGGCGCACTGCCGGTTCGGGCACATCCCTTTGAGCGGATCGACAAAGAACACCCCATCATGCTCAGTGAGCGACGCCAGCGCGACGACCGTCGGTGACCACACCCTCAGGATCCGGTCGCTATCTATATC
>NZ_RZSG01001474.1:0-501 GCF_003997725.1 Mesorhizobium sp. M4A.F.Ca.ET.050.02.1.1 | reverse complement strand
ATGGTGAACAGGCCGAGCGCGACGGCGGTGACGCGAAGCCAGGCCGGCCACGGGCGCCATGTTCCATCCCGCGCCCGGAACGGCTTCAGCAGCGCCATCAGGATCAGGATGACGCCGACGATGATGGTAGCGACAAAGCTGCGCGCGATGGTCAGCGACAGCGGCGAGCCCATCTTGTCGTTGACCACGGACAGGAAATTGTTGAAGCCGATGACCACCGCCATCGCCGTCGTCAGCCGCACCAGCCAGCGCGCCGGCCCGGTTTCGACCGGAATCAGGCGCCAGTTGGGCAGGCGCGGCTCAAGCGCGGCATTGGTCAGCCGGTTGACGCAGAACACCACCGCGATGACGGCGAGCAGCGCATTGAGGAAGACGCCGATATCGCCGCGCAGCACGTTGTAATAATTGAAGAAGAACACGGTCGAGGCGAGGAACACCGAGAGCGCCGCGGACGGCAGCAGCGTTGACCAGAACGCCACGGAAAGCCGGCTGAGATAGGA
Organism: Mesorhizobium sp. M4A.F.Ca.ET.050.02.1.1; assembly: GCF_003997725.1. Classification (NCBI taxonomy): domain Bacteria; kingdom Pseudomonadati; phylum Pseudomonadota; class Alphaproteobacteria; order Hyphomicrobiales; family Phyllobacteriaceae; genus Mesorhizobium; species Mesorhizobium sp. M4A.F.Ca.ET.050.02.1.1. Next base: position 1 of record NZ_RZSG01001474.1, on the reverse strand, counting down.
C
>NZ_RZSG01001473.1:0-503 GCF_003997725.1 Mesorhizobium sp. M4A.F.Ca.ET.050.02.1.1 | reverse complement strand
GACGGCACGCTCACTGTCGCGGCCAACGACTATGCCGTGCCGATCCATGGCGACGATCGCGGCATCCCGGCCGTGCTGGTCGGGATGCGGCAGGACCTGCCGGCTGACCACCAGGGCGTAGAGGCCTGGGCCAAGCGGCTCGCCGCCGCGCTGCCGGCCGGGCAGACGGCCTGAAGCGACCCCGACGTTGCCTACTTCATGATGTGATAGGCCTGCAGACCGCCTTCCCGGTCACGAGAAGATTTCCGCCAGTTCCTCGACGCTGGTGCCTTCCTTGACCTGGCGCAGCTCGATGTAGCCGACCGCCGTGGCCGTGGACATCACCATCGAGACCACGCTTTGCACCAGCGCAGCCAGAATGGCGGCAAGGATTCCGTGGAAGAAGACGACAACCACCGCCGTGATCGACTGGATCACCATGGCTATGATGAAGAGGATCACGAACAACCCGAACAGCGCCCAGCGGCTGCCCTTGGTCAGGACGCGGCTGCGCGACATAGAGC
>NZ_RZSG01001472.1:0-507 GCF_003997725.1 Mesorhizobium sp. M4A.F.Ca.ET.050.02.1.1 | reverse complement strand
GCCCATCAGGATGATCAGGGCGCCCGCCACCATTGCCAGCGGCTCCTGCCAGACGCGGAGCCAGTGACCGATGGTCGAGGCGCCGGCGCCGAGCGCCACGAACACGGTGGAGAAGCCGAGCACGAAGGCGATGGAGGATGCAATCAGCGCGCCGCGCGCGCCGGCCCTGGCGGTAGCGCCGGCATCGCCGCGGAAATCATCGACTGAAACACCGGCCATGTAGCAGAGATAAGGCGGCACCAGCGGCAGCACGCAAGGCGACAGGAACGAGATCGCCCCCGCTCCGACCGCGCTGACATAGCCGATATCCAATGCCATTTCGTGCAGTTCCGTTTGTGCTGGCGCCGATATAGCGACGGAATGCCGTCTTCGCCAATCACCATCACGTGGCAAGTCGCCGCTCCGCGGCCGGATTGGAAGAAACGGCACGTCGAATGCGTTGACCCGAAAGAGGCCGCGATTTCCGCACGCTTCGTTAGGATCACGTCAGGGAGATTTCCATGAAAA
>NZ_RZSG01001471.1:0-508 GCF_003997725.1 Mesorhizobium sp. M4A.F.Ca.ET.050.02.1.1 | reverse complement strand
CACCAATACCGATGTCGACAATGCCGCCACGCTCAATACGCCCATCCAGGGCGAATATGGCAAGCTGACGCTTCACGCGGACGGCTCCTACACCTATGTGCGCGACGCCGGCACGCCCGGCGGCGTCAACGACGTCTTCACCTACACGATCAAGGACGGCGACGGCGACACCTCGCACACCACGCTGACGATCTCGATCGGCAACTCGACGCCGGAAATCAGCGACCTGACGCCGGAGGCCAATGGCGGCGACGTCATCGTGAATGAAAACGACCTCCTGGCCAGCCGCGGGCCCGACGAGTCGGCCGGTTCCGACACTTCGAAGGAAAGCACGACCCAGGGCGGCACCTTCACCATCAACTCGCCTGACGGCATCGCCTCGCTGGCGATCGACGGCCACACCTTCATCACCAATGGCACATTCACCGGCGGTTCGTTCACGACCGCGCTCGGCAACACGCTGACGGTGACCGGCTATGACGCCGGCACCGGCGTGGTCAGCTACACC
>NZ_RZSG01001470.1:0-512 GCF_003997725.1 Mesorhizobium sp. M4A.F.Ca.ET.050.02.1.1 | reverse complement strand
GTCCCGCGCAAATTCTTTTCGGCTGTCTTAGGCGACCCGCACCGGCGTATGGCAAGTGATCACGAAATTAAACTCGACCGCGCGCAAACCCCACATTGCAAAGCGGCCAATGTCATCTTTCGTCTCCCTTGAAGAAGCTAAACTAAGCGTTTCTAGCTGATACCTTGTCGAAGGAGAGGGGGCAGCGCTCATCAGCCCTTCGCTTCACGATAAACAATAAGTGCGAGGACGGAATAATAGTGTCGAGTTCGCTTACCAGACGAAAATGTGACAACGTTCGTCGCCCAGATCCATCGAAATGGTTCCCTCTGCGCGAGCAGTTTTGCGTCTGACGCAGGTTCGGGAGCCGCTGGCCCATGGTGCTTGCTCAAGACGGTTTCTCCGCCCAGGCGAGCAGAACGGCGGCGTCGTGTCGGCCGACTGCGGCTCCAAGCCGCGCACGCTTTCGGCGGAAGCGGGTTTCGGGCAGGCGAACGGTTTTTTGGTCGCCATTCTCGGGCTTCGGCCGGGTG
>NZ_RZSG01000146.1:0-10281 GCF_003997725.1 Mesorhizobium sp. M4A.F.Ca.ET.050.02.1.1 | reverse complement strand
CAATGAAAATAGGCATATTCCATTGCGATCAGTGCAGCTTCCTTGGACTGCGGGGCGGCCAGCCCGTGAGGCGGCGCGCCAAAATGGAAGACCGGCTCGGCAACCCCCCAGAACATCAGTCCGATGCCCATGCCGACGCTGAACATCATGCACACCCACGAAACGGTAGTGAATTCCGGCAACTCGTCGTCGGCTCCAAGTCGGATCTTGCCGAAACGGCTGATCGCCAGGAACCCGGCAAAGACCAGAAACATAGCCGTCGAGACAACAAAGCCCCATCCGAAACCATTGATGATCGCCGCGAGCGTGGCGTTCGTCACGGAGGCGAGGCTATCCGGGGCAGTGGCTCCCCATAAGATGAACGCGGCTGTTATGGTTAGGGCCGGCCAGAATACCGCCGTATCTATGCCCCGTAACCTGCTTGTAGTCGACATGCGTGACCTCCCAAATCAATTTCGAAACCAGTTCCTAAAAAACTCCCCTTGGACGTCAAAGACCCGACCTCCTGCGAGACCAAGGTCGCGGACGACGAACGTGAAGCGTTCGCCGTTGGCGCCGTTTCGAAGTGTCGGATTTGACCCTCCTCCACCACACCCGTCAGGGTAGAAAGGGTGGGCAGGGAAGGATGGGAGGAATCTGGCGGGTCGGTGGGGAATCGGTAGATCCCGGGTAGGGAAGAGCCTACCCGGGCAAAGGCAGGCCATGCTGCGGCGCTCTGCGAAATCCTATGTCGAGCCAGTCGGATTGGTCGCTGTCCAAGCGCGGCGCCAGTAGACGCTCGCCCGGCTACCTGGCCGAACCAGTCGTGGAAGCGACAAAATTGATGACGCCTATGAGGCGGCGGGGTATTTCCTCTCCAATCGTTCCTGCTGCGGCGTTTGGGCGTAGAGTTCGCGGTAGCATTTGGAAAAATGCGACGCTGAAATGAAGCCGCATGCGGTGGCCACCTCGACTATCGGCACGGATGACTGGATCAGCATATGTCGTGCACGCTCGAGGCGTATCTCCAAATAATAACGGGCGGGCGAGCGCCCCATCTCATCGCGGAAAAGACGCTCGATCTGCCGTCGCGACAGTCCGACTTGCTTGGCAATATCGCCCACGGATATTGGGTCGGACGGGTTAGCGTCCATCAGTTCGATTATGGTCAGCACTTTCGAATTCTGAATGCCGAGCCGCGCTCGCAAAGGCAGTCGCTGGCCATCGCTTGCGCCGCGCACCCGATCGGTCAGCACCTGCTCACAGACGCGACTGACCAGGGATTCATCAAAATCATCGCCGATCAGCTTCAACATCATGTCAAGAGCGGCCGTGCCGCCGGCGCATGTGTAGATGTCGTGATCGACCTCAAAGAGGTCGGCAAACACATGCGCGTTCGGAAATGCCTCGGCGAAGCCTGGCAGGTTTTCCCAATGGATGGCGCAGCGTTTGCCGGCGAGCAACCCGGCAGCCGCCAGCACATGGGCGCCGGTGCAGAGGCCGCCGATCGCAACGCCGCGAGCATGTTCCTCGCGCAACCAGGCCAAGGCAGATTTGTTCGAATAACGCTCGACGTTGATGCCGGTGCAGACGATGACCATCGATGGCCTGTCGGGGCCAGCCAGCATCCGCCGCTCGTCCTGCAACGAGGTGTTGACCGCACACAGCACGCCGCTCGAAGCGGGCACGGGCCGCCCGTCGATACTAGCCAGCCGCCACTTATAGGCTTCGTAGCCGAGCATCCGGTTGGCGATGCGGATCGGCTCCAGCGCAGTCGCAAAGGCGACCATGGTGAAATCCGGCACCAGAAAGAAGACGAGCGAGCGCTTGATCGGATGTTCAGACATGTTCACTGTGACTAACGTCCGTGTCGCGAACCGGATGTCGTGAATGCGCCATCGACGACAGAATTTTTTTGCTTGTCACCATTGCGTAGACTCCGGCTCTTAAGCGGCTGGGAGAGCGTACCGGAAACCGCACCACGGCGAGAGCAGATCGACCCTGCGAAATAGAAACCTTGGAGTGGTGGGCCCGGCGGGTCAACGTTTCCTATATGAAATCAATACGTTAGCGGATTGTTCGCCAATCCGTTTCCATCGAACCCTCTCATATGGTCCTGGCGAACCCAATAACCAGGACGAAGAGTGATTTGAAAGCTGTGTCATGAGCAATAGGGTGACCCCTCCCCCTCTTTGACGCCTCAACTGGTTCATTGCAGTCTTTCCTGCGGTCGGATGGTGTGGAATGGCTCCCGCCGCCATTGACGGCATGCTGACGATTGGAAGGGGTGCTGTGGCAGCGACCCCACGATACGGAGCCATCTACAAATCTATTGGGCGACTTGGGACACGGCTGACATCAGCTCCTGGGGGCTTGGCGCCGCAAACATGTATCGCCCGCCCTCTGGAACCTCCGTGAAGCTCCAGCGGACGATCCCCTGGCGATCCAGCAGGAACTGACCGACCAGTTGTCCGTGTCCCGTTGCCATCATCTGCTCGTCGGCTTCGGTCATTTCGTAGTGGTCCTTTTTGCCAAGGATTTCGCCGGCTGCGATAGGATCCATGGGACCGGGCAACTCGCCTGGTATGTCGATCCTCATATCCTTTACCGCTGCCATCGAGACCTTGTACGGCCAGTTCGTCTCGTCTTGGGTGAATTCGAGATTGGGCAATCCAAAAGCACGATGTGAAGCGCGTTCAGGGTCGGAGGCCGCAAGCAGATTCGGCATCGGGTGGTAGCGGAAATAGAGACGCGCCCGCTCGATCGGCGTATTGACCACCGTCAGGCTCCCCACACCCTTTTCGCGCAGCTCCGGATCAAGCCGCGCCTGGGCGGCAATATGGCGCCGGCAAAACGCACAGTGCAGACCTCGAAACAGGCCGACCAACACCGGTTTTTGTCCGCGAAAGTCGTCAAGCGCGATCTTGCCTTCCTGGGTAATGGCGTCGAGTACCAGGTTCGGCGCTCGGTCGCCCGGCTGAAGCGGTATCAAGTCAATACGCGCGGCCATTTCCAACCTCCCACCCCGGCTAGTCGAGAAAAGGCAGCACCACAAGCGCTTCCGGGTCGAGCCCGTGCTGGGCGCATATGCCCTGCGCCAGGGAAAAGTAGCGTTCGGCCTCGGCCAGATTGTCGAGGTCGAGACTAAGCGTTGCAAGACCATCATAGCACGGAAACAGCAGTTGGGGCTCGCCCGTTTCGCGGGCTACGTCCAGTGCTTCGTGGAACAACCCAACCGCCAGTTCCGGACGGCCATTGCACTGGTGGATCTGCCCAAGCACGATTAACGGCACCGGCAGGTGCTCGCGCTGGTCGAGCGCCCGGTCGATCTCGATGGCCTTCTCGGCAGCAGGCACGCCCTCCGTTGGACAGCGATCCGTGAAAGTGCAGCAAGCAACCGCGAGATTGGCGAGGAGGCGCGCCTGGAAACCCAAATCACCAATATGGCGCGCCACTTCAAGACCGCGCCGACAGACCTCGATTGCCTTTGCGGGATCGATGGTCGTGTAAAGCACGCCGAGATTGGTGTAGCCGCGGCACGCCGCGCCGGGTAGACCGGCGGCTTCGGCCAATTCAATGCTACGTTCAACCAGGCCAACGGCTTCGCGGTTTCGTCCAAGGCGAGCCAGTGCAACAGCCTTGGTATTAAGTGCCTCGGCGGTCACGAGAGTGGCGTCAGCCCCTCCTTCGGAAACATGCTCCGTTGTCAGAGTGCTTACGCAATCCAGCGCCGCGTCCGCCCATTTTGCGGCGAGAGCGTGATCTCCGCTACGGAACGCCTGTCGGCCACGTTCTTGCCAGAGATGCGCCTGCTCGATCGGGGCATCAGCTCCATCGAGGAGCGCTGCCGCTTCAGCATAGCGGGATTCCGCGTTGTCCCGCTTGCCGACATCCCAGAACAGCCGCCCGATCTTGCGCAAAACGCGCGCCGAAGCGACACGATCGGTGGATTCGCGGTATGCCTGCAAGACCGTCTCGTAGTGGCGGTGCGCGATTTCGCGGCGGCCTAGCGGGCCGCTCAAATCGGCAGTGCGCTCTTGAATTGCCAGTTTGAGCGGTGTTTGCCCGATCGCGCCCAACGCAGTCAGTGCTCGCTCGTAGAGACGAAGCGCGTCGTCGTTGGCGTATATCATGCGAGCGCGATCGCCCGCCGCCTGCAGGTAATGCGCCCCCCTCTCCCGCTCGGCGCTCTGTGCGAAATGATGACCGAGCGCGGTCAAATCCTCGAGCCGTTCCGGCTTGTCGCCGCACAGTTGCTCCAAGGCGGTACCGACCCGCCCGTGGATATCGGTCCGGCGTTGCAGGAGCAGGTTCTGGTAGATCACGTCCTGCAGCAATGTTTGCGTAAAGCGGTAGCTTTGCGACGAGACCGAGCCTGATCCTGCAACCTCCTCGATGATTTCCGCATCGCAAAGCAATTCGCAGCCTGCCTCCAACCGGCCGGGGTCGGCTGTCACCGCTTTCAGAAGTGTGGCATCGAAGCGCGGGCCGATTACCGCGGCTTCCTGGGCCAACCGGCGCACCTCCGGGGGCAGCCGGTCGACGCGGGCAAGCAACATTGCCTGGATAGTGGCGGGAATGCCGGTTGCGACTTCGCCTGCCACGGTCCGCCATCGCTGGCCCTCGCGCATCAGGACACCGCCATCGATAAGGCCGCGAACGATCTCCTCGACAAAAAGCGGGTTGCCACCCGCGCGCTCGAGGATCTGGTCGACAAGCCCGCCTGCGGAGCTTACCCAGCTCTCGCCGAAAAGGGCCGCCAGCAGGCTGCGTCCGTCACTACTGTTGAGCGGCGAAAGCCGGAGCGCTGTGTGACTGACCCGACTTGAGTCGAGCTGGTCGTTGTCCGGCGCCGGACGATGCGTGACCAGCAACATCAACCGCGTACGTTCCAACCTGTCCATCACGAAACGCAGTGCCTCGAGCGACGCGGCGTCGGCCCAGTGCAGGTCCTCGACGACAATCAACAGCGGCGACAACGCAAGCCGCCGTTCGATGATGGTGCGGACCGCGTAGAGAATTTGCCGCCGCAACTGCTCGGGCTCGACATGCTGCAGGGTGGCATCGGGGTCGCCAAGGCCAAGCACATGGTAGAGCAAAGGCATCAGCCGCTTCGCCTCCTCGCCCTGCAGGCCGAGATCGGTAAGCAAGCCCGCGAGCTTGCCCCGCATTTCGTCCCCGCTGTCGTTTTGCATCATCCCGGCAGCGCTGCGCACCACTGCGCCCAAGGCGCCAAATGATTGTTCGCCCAGCGGTGAGCAAGTGGCCTGCCGCACGGCGACGTTGCGAAAACGATCCTCGTCGCCGACGCGGGCGACGAACTCCTTCACCAGCCGCGATTTCCCGATACCGGCTTCTCCGACGAGGCGGACAAGTTGGGCCGAGCCGCCGCACGCCTGGTCGAGGCTCGCCAGCATTCTATTCAGCTCCGCACCGCGACCTATTATCGGCGCACTGAGGCCGAGCACCTCGAGCCCGCGCGCCGCACGCGGCGCCGTAAGCGGTGCATCCAGTCGATGGACGAGCACACTGCCAGCCTTGCCGCGAAGCACGACATCCCCCAGCGACTCGTAAGAGAAGGCATGCCGGGTCAGCCTGTGAGTGAGCTCGCCGACCAGCACCTCACCCGGTGCGGCCAGCGATTGCAGGCGTTGCGCCGTATTCACTGTGTCTCCGGTCACCGAATAGGATTTGGCGGCGCCGATGCCCAATCCTCCAGTAACGACCGGACCGGTGTTTATGCCGATGTGGAGTAACAGAGGCGAGCCGGAGTGGGAGGTGCGTTCGCCGAGCCGTGCCGTCCGGGCGATCATGTCGAGAGCGGCGCGGAGCGCACGTTCCGGATCGTCCTCGTGCGCGACCGGTGCACCGAACAAAGCGAGCAGTGCATCGCCGATGAATTTGTCCACGAAACCACCAAAGTTTCGCACGGCCGCTGTCAATTCCTTGAACAGTTCGTTCTGCAGCGTTTGCATGACCTCGGGGTCGAGCTGCTCGCTGAGTGTCGTGAAGCCGCAAAGGTCGGCGAACAGGACCGTTACCGTCCGGCGATCGGCGTCAGAGACGGGATGCAGCCGTTCTTCGCTCTCGATGTTCGCAAGCAGCGACGGAGTTCGAGAAGGCGGCTCAATCGTCCGGCTTGGTGTCGGAGCCGGCCGTTCGGCGGCCTTTGCCGGCGCGCCGAGGCTTGCCCCACATTTCGGACAGAACTCGAAATCAGGTGCGCAGAGGTAGCCGCAACCGGCGCATGGCACGGGCTGGCGCCTGCCACACTTCGGACAGAAAGCGAAACCGCCCTCAACCTCGAAACCGCAGCCTGAGCACTCCATGGAGCAAGACCTCACTTGCGGCCGTGACGGCGTGATCTCGCTTAGCGCTTCACGGTCACGGTATTCACAAGCATGAACCGATAGCCGTCGACCAGCAAGCGGCAGCGCAAATGGGCGTCGAGCGACCCGTGTGGACCCTGTGGCAGAGCGCTGCCGATCCGGACCGCTGGGTAGCCATCGTTTGCGAAAGTTCCCTCTTGCCCTCCTTCTTCCTGCTATCGTGGAGATGAGGAGACGGACCATGAGCGAGAATCGTAAGCTAGCGGCAATCCTGGCTGCAGATGTGGTCGGATATAGCCGGCTCGCGAGCGCGGACGAAGATCTTACTTTGGCAAGATTGCGGACACTGCGCAGCGACCTGATCGATCCCACCATCGCAGTGCACAACGGGCGGGTGATCAAGCGCACCGGGGATGGGGCGCTGGTTGAGTTCCGCAGTGTGGTGGATGCCGTGCGCTGCGCCGTTGAGGTTCAAAATGGTATGGTTGAACGCAATGCCGGCGTGCCGCAGGACCGTCGCATCGAGTTCAGGATCGGCATCCATCTGGGGGATGTGGTGGAAGAAAGTGACGGCGACCTGATGGGCGACGGCGTCAACATCGCCTCGCGTTTGGAGGGCGTCGCGTCGCCCGGCGCTATCTGCCTGTCCGAGGATGCCTATCGCCAGGTCAAGGCGAGGCTCGACCTCTCGGTCAGCGATCTCGGGAGCACGCAGCTCAAGAACATCGCCGAGCCGATCAGGGTCTATTCGCTGCAAGTCGGCAGCGCCGCGACCAAGGCGGCCGCGGCCTCGGAAACCGCGACGAGCCGGCCGACGACGGCAGCGCCGCCGAAGCTGTCGATCGCCGTCCTGCCGTTCGCCAACATGAGCGGGGACGCCGAACAGGACTACTTCGCCGATGGCATATCTGAAGACATCATCACGGCGCTGTCCAAACTGTCGCAGCTCTTCGTCATCGCCCGCAATTCGTCGTTCACCTTCAAGGGCCAGAACGTCCGTGTGCAGGAGGTGGGCGCGAAGCTCGGCGTGCGGCATGTGCTTGAGGGCAGCGTACGCAAGTCGGGGAACAGGGTGCGCATCACCGCACAGCTCATCGATGCAACTACGGGCGGCCATCTTTGGGCGGAGCGGTTCGACCGCGACCTGACCGACATATTCGCCGTGCAGGACGACGTGACGCAGCAGATCGTCGGTGCGCTGGCGCTCAATCTGACTGAGGGTGACCGTCAGCGGCTGGCGCCCGAGCACTCGCGCGACACGGAGGCGTATGACTATTTCCTGCGGGGCCGGGAACTGTGGCACCGGCTGACGAGGGAGACGAACATCGCAGCCCGCGACCTCCTGCAACGTGCCATCGAACTGGACCCGACGTTTGCCTCTGCCCACGCTTTCCTCGCCCTCACGCACGGACTCGATTACCTGAACAGGTGGAGTGCGTCGCCGTCGGAATCGATGGCGCAAGCGGAAGAGGTCGCAACGCAAGCGGTAACGCTGGATGGCAGCAATCCCTGGGCGCACTGGGCGCTGGCTATAACCAAGCTGTACACTCGACGGCACGACGGCGCCATCAACGAGGCCGAGCGCGCGATAGTCCTCAATCCGAACTTCGCCGAAGGGCACGTCATCCTCGGCGAGGCGCTGTACTATTCGGGCAGATCCGAGGAGGCCCTCGAGAGTTTCGCCCGGGGGAAGACCTTGAATCCCTACTTTCCGGACGTGCTTCTGCACTTCCAGGCTTTGGCCCAGTTTCAATTAGGGAGGTACGAAGAGGCCGTTGACCTTTTGATGCAACGGCTGGCTCGCAACGCCGTCACCGACGTCTCGCGCGCGCTTCTAGCCGCCTGCTACGGCCATCTGGGCCGTTTCGCCGAGGCCCGCGCGGCATGGGAGGAGGTGCTTCGCGTCAATCCCGACTATTCGCTGGAATACCGTCGCAAAGTCTTGCCCTACAAGAACCCTGCCGATTTCGAAGTCGCGGTGGACGGGCTCCGCAAAGCCGGTATCGTGCAATGACAGGGTGAGTCAGCGGGCGGGCCTTGAGCTGCGGTCGATCCTTTTTGCCTGTTTCTGGATCGCGCCGATCTTGACAGAGCAGTACTGCCATCCGATGCCATCATCCGTTTTTGACAGCCGACTCTTGCCGAAGAAAACCAAAGCTCGATGAACCAGGAAATCGCCGGCTACGTTTCGGAACCCTTGTTCTCCCCTCGAACCAGGCGCGGGTAAGACGGCGTGGCGCATGACCCCTTGGTTTCAATCGTGGTGCCTGCGCACAACGCGGAGGCGACGCTGGCGCGCGCGCTCGATTGCCTTCTCGATCAGCAAATGGCGGATTGGGAGGCGATCATCGTCGACGACGCCTCCACAGACCGCACCCCCTCGATCATCGCCGGCTATGTGCAGCGCGATGCCCGATTTCGGACGTTGAGGTCGTGCGCGTATAGCGCCGCCGCCGCGCGCAATAGCGGGATTTCGACAGCGCGCGGCCACTGGCTCATGTTTCTGGATGCGGACGATTGGGTGGATGCCAGCTTCCTTGCGAAAATGCTGGCCGCACTGGAAACCGCTGCCGATGCGGCGGCCGTCTATTGCGGTTCTCGGCGTGTGATGCCCGATGGCGAACTCACCCCGTCGAGCATCTCAACCGAGGTCGCGATCCAGCCCTTCGAAACATTCGCCCGCCAGTGTGCCGTCTGTACTCACGCGCTGCTGGTCGACCGGGAGACAATTGTCGAGTTGGGCGGTTTCGATGTGTCGCTGCGCACCTGCGAGGACTGGGATCTGTGGCAGCGCCTCGCACGCCTGGGCAAAAATTGGGTAATGGTCGACGAGCCGCTCGCTTTCTATCGGATCAGCCCCAACTCGCTCTCCCGCGATTCGACGCAGATGCTGGCAGATGCGGGAATCGTGATCGCCCGCGGCTTTTCTCCTGATTCCAGGGTCAAAGACCCGGCAGCGGCTCACGCCAATGGTGCGATAGAAGCGAACGGCTGCTCCGCCTCCGAAGCCCTCGCATGGTTCGCGTTGTGGAACACCGCGTCGGATTGCGGCCGAAGCTCGCTCCCGATCGACCCGCAGTCCCTGCGCGCGCTTCCGGTAGCACGTAAGTGGGCGCGTGAGATCGCCAGGGTGGCCGTCGATGGCCTTATGGTAGGGAGCCTGTCGGTGCCGGCGCAATTGGCTGCCAGGTGGGACAGGTTCGGCGGCGCTATTACTGAGTTGATTATCGGACTCGGCAAGGTCTGGGACAATGCCGCCGCGGCTCGCCGCGTCCAGTATCACCTTGAGCAGATGCTTCTCGAGGCCGACGATCTTGCCGCGCCGCGCAGTCTGGCGCGGACACTTGGACTTCGCGTCGACGCTCGAAATCCGACCTCGACCGAACTGCCGGAAGGAACCGATCAAATCTATGCCCATCTGATCATGGATGGCCAGATCGACGCTGTCGTGCAGTTCGGCGTACTCGGAACAGTGACAACGGATCATTGGATCGAATTGATCCTGGACATCCTGCCCCCTGACCGGCTTTCAGACAGTGCCGAGGCATTATCCACAGCGGAACGCCGGTCTGATCCGGACAGCCACTTCGGCAAACTCGCGCAATTGGCCGCGGAAGCGCTGGAGCTGGTTCGGTCGAGCGCCGAACCCGCAGAACCTCCTGCAACGCCGCGCCGAGCACGGACCACGGATAGGAGTGATCGCACGGCGTTCTGGAATAGCTATTTCGCGACCGAGGATCCCTGGAGCTACGGTTCGCGCTATGAGCAGGAAAAATATGAGCGGCAGCTCGAAATCCTTCCTGCCGGTCCCATCGGACGGGCGCTTGAGCTGGCCTGCGCGGAGGGCCACTTCACGCGGCAGCTGGCGCCGCGTGTGGGCCGTTTGACCGCAACTGACATCTCCGCCATAGCCATCGAGCGGGCGGGCGCGCGATGCAGCGATCAGCCGAATGTTGAGTTCGGCGTACTGGAT
>NZ_RZSG01001469.1:0-521 GCF_003997725.1 Mesorhizobium sp. M4A.F.Ca.ET.050.02.1.1 | reverse complement strand
CTGTTCGACGTCATCGGCCGCGTCGCCAGCCCGCAGCCGCCGTCGCTGTTCGATTCGGCCTCGGCCGCGGGACGCATCGCACGCTTCTTCGCGGTGGCGACGCCGGACAGTTTCGGGACGTTTTCGCGCGCCGAGCTGTCGGCCATCTCAGGCACTATTGCCTATGTCGAGAAGACGCAGAAGGCCGAGCGGCCGCCGCTGTCGCGACCGGAGCGCGAGGAGAGCGGCTCGACGCTGTTCATCGACCCGGCGACGCGCGCCAATCTGGAGCTCTTACGCACGCTGTCGGGTAGCCGCGACGGCTCGCTGTTCAAGGCGATCGACCGCACGGTGACCGGCAGCGGCGCGAGGCTCTTGGCCGACCGGCTGATGGCGCCGCTGACCGATCCGGCGGCGATCGGCGCCAGGCTCGATTCGGTGTCGTTCTTTCGTGCCGAAACCCGACTCTGCCAGGCGGCGCGGACGAGCCTGAAGACCGTTGCTCACATGCCGCGGGCGCCGGCGCGACTCGCGCTCAACCG
>NZ_RZSG01001468.1:0-524 GCF_003997725.1 Mesorhizobium sp. M4A.F.Ca.ET.050.02.1.1 | reverse complement strand
GATCGGTTTGAGTGAGCTCTTGAGAAAGGCCTCATTCCTTCGCCCCCCCTCTGGCCTGCCGGCCATCTCCCCCTCAGGGGGGGAGATCAGCTGTCGCGTCGGCTTTCGCCAATCGCGGAGATTGCAAGATGGGCGCCGGGATCGAAGCTGCTGGGGGAGATGTCCGGCAGGACAGAGGGGGGTGCTGTCCCGCCGACCTGTCCAATATCGGGCCGCATCTAATGGCTAAATCGCGCGTTCAGTTCATCTGCCAGAATTGCGGATCGGTGCACCAGCGCTGGGCCGGCAAGTGCGACGCCTGCGGCGAGTGGAACACGCTGGTCGAGGAAGGCACGGCCGGCGGCATCGGCTCCGGGCCGGCCAACACCCGCAACGCCCGCAAGGGCCGTGCCGTCGTGCTCACCAGCCTGTCCGGCGACATCGAGGACGCGCCGCGCATCGTTTCGGGCATCGGCGAGCTCGACCGCGCCACCGGCGGCGGCTTCGTGCGCGGCTCGGCGCTGCTGGTCGGCGGCGATCCTGTC
>NZ_RZSG01001467.1:0-525 GCF_003997725.1 Mesorhizobium sp. M4A.F.Ca.ET.050.02.1.1 | reverse complement strand
ACTCTGACCGGCTGCACCGGCCGGCCCGCTGACCCACCCGTTCACGGGCCGGCCGGTTCTGCAGGCGGCAGACTGCAGTCATTGAAAAACGAAAGCACGACAATTGTGGGAAGCCCTGATGATGCTGCGGCTGATCGCCTCCATCGGCCCAGGCCTGCCGATCGGCCACCGCGCCCGCTCCACGCCATTGGTCCTGCCGGCGGAGACGCTCAAGGGCGCGATCCGGCTGAGCTTCGCCGCCTACCGCCTATCGCTTCCGCTCTCCGACCCTTCAAGCAGCAAGAATCATGACCAGAAAATTGCGTAAGAGGCATCTCCTCCTGCTGGCCGCATTGGTTGCGCTCGCCGCCGTCGTGGCGCTGAAAGCCTATGGCCGCGGCGCGCCCGAACCAGCGGCGCGGACGGCCGCTCAGGCCGCCACGCTGACCGTTTCCGTCGAGGTGGTCCGCTCCGAGGCGATCACGGCTTCCGTCAGCGCCACCGCCACGGTCGCCGCCTGGCAGGAAGCGACGATTGGAGCGGAGG
>NZ_RZSG01001466.1:0-525 GCF_003997725.1 Mesorhizobium sp. M4A.F.Ca.ET.050.02.1.1 | reverse complement strand
CGACGCGGCCATAGCCGGCCATCAAAAGATCGACCATCTGCTTGCGGTCGAGCGCGTGCTTCAGCGCCAGCACGATGTCGGGGTTGTTGAACGGCTCCTTGGTCGCGTCCATCGGCAGCGAGAAATGCTGCTTGCCTTCGGTGACCACCAGATAGGCGCGGAGATCCTTCTTGAGCAGCGGCGCGATCTTGTAGTCGACGCCGTTGATGATGTGGACCGAGCCGCCCTGCAGCGCCGAGACGCGGGCCGTCATGTCGTTGATCACCACGGACTCGACCGTGTCGACATGGCCGCGGTCGCTTCTCCAGTAGGCTTCGTTGCGGCTGGCCGTCGCCCGCACGCCCGGCTGGAAGGCGGTGAGCTTGAACGGCCCGGTGCCGACCGGCTTCGCCCAGTCCGCGAAGCCCGCCGGGACCATGGCGAAATGCAGGTCCGACAGCACATAGTCCATGTCGGGATTGGGCGACTTGAGCAGAATCTCGACCTGCCTCGGCGAGGCCGCCCGCACATCGGCAATGTCGGCGA
>NZ_RZSG01001465.1:0-530 GCF_003997725.1 Mesorhizobium sp. M4A.F.Ca.ET.050.02.1.1 | reverse complement strand
GCGCCAACGATCAGCCCACGCACCAGGCCCGGATCGCGAAAACGCACATCGGCCTTGGCCGGATGGACATTGACGTCCACGGTCGCCGGATCGAGCGAAAGGAACAGCACGGTCACCGCATGGCGGTCGCGCGGCAGAACATCGGCGAAGGCGCCGCGGATTGCGCCGGCGATCAGCTTGTCGCGCACCGGCCGGCCGTTGACATAGGCATATTGCTGCAGCGCGTTCGCCCGCGTGAAGGATGGAATCGAGACGTGGCCGGCAAGATGCACGCCATCGCGCGTGGCATCGATGGGGATGGCATTGTCGGGAAAGTCGGCGCCCATCACTTGCGCCACGCGTTGCAGCCGGCCCTCCGGATCGTCGCCGGTCGCGGGCAATTCCAGCGTCGAGCGGTCGGTGCCGGCAAGCGTGAAGCGCACGCCGGGGAAGGCGATGGCGATGCGCTTCACCACATCACTGGTCGCCGAGCTTTCGGCCCGCTCGCCCTTCATGAATTTGAGCCGTGCGGGCGTGGCGACGAACAGGTC
>NZ_RZSG01001464.1:0-532 GCF_003997725.1 Mesorhizobium sp. M4A.F.Ca.ET.050.02.1.1 | reverse complement strand
AGGAGGCGGTGTCGACGTCGATCGCGAAGGTCGAGACCGGGTCCTCGAGCGCGGCATGCACCGGGTTGGTCTTGAAATCCTCGACGCGGTCGCGGTTTTCCTCCTGTGGCCGAAATTGGTCGGCAGGCAGCGTCGACGGCTGCGCCATCAGCTTGGATTCGGCGGCGGTGCCGGGCACGCGGCCGGCGCGCGCAGCGTCCGCGGGGGCCGCGGCGCCGCCGTCGAGCGAGAGCTGACCGCTGACGGTCGGCGCGGGCGCCGGCTCGGTGCGCTGGAGCGCATCCTGCCGGACCAGGCCGCCGGCTTTCTCCGCTTCGGACTTCGGCGGCTGTGCCGGCGCGACCAGCACCTCGTTCAAACCGCGGCTTTCGCTATCGGTGTCCTTCTTCTGCTTGTCGGCCTCCGTCGGAGGGACCGGCTTCAGCGTCGCCGGTCCGTTCGTCGATGGCTTGTCGGCCAGCGTCTCGGTGATCTTCTCGTCGCCGCCAATCTGCGGTGGCGCCTCCCTCAGCATCTGCAAGGTGGCGTATCT
>NZ_RZSG01001463.1:0-533 GCF_003997725.1 Mesorhizobium sp. M4A.F.Ca.ET.050.02.1.1 | reverse complement strand
TCCTACGAGCGGCCGACGATCGACGCCGTCGAGCAGAGCACGATGAATACCGGCACGGCCGAAAAGAAGGCGGCCTGAGCATGCGTCAAGACAGACAGGGCCGCTCGCCATCATGACCAGTCCGGGCAGTCCGTCGCAGACCCGTTCCCTGATCATCGAACGTCTCGTCGGCGACAGCGGCGAGGCCGGTCATGTCATTGGTGCCGGGCGGGCGATGGCCGAACGCGCCGTGCCGCTGCTGCAGAAGAGCCTTGCCGTCGAGCTTGGCGCGCCGGTTACGGTGGATCTGCGGGCGGTCGAGGTGAGCCGGGTTCCTCATGCACGCGCCGATGCCGGCGAGACCTTCGCCATGGTCATCGTTCCATCGCCGACCTCGGCCGACGCCATGACCCTGGTGATCGACGCTCAGGCCATAGCCGTCGTGGTTTGCGCCCTGTTCGGCGGGGACCCGGACGCGCGGGTCTCGCCAATCGAACGCGAGCTGTCACAGATCGAGACCGATGTGGCGACGACGGTGATCCAGCATGTGGCGC
>NZ_RZSG01001462.1:0-535 GCF_003997725.1 Mesorhizobium sp. M4A.F.Ca.ET.050.02.1.1 | reverse complement strand
CCGCGATAGAGTTCGGTGTGGCCCTTCTGCCGGCCGAAGCCCTTGGCCTCGGTCACTGTGATGCCCTGCAGGCCAGCCTCCTGAAGCGCTTCCTTCACTTCGTCCAGCTTGAATGGCTTAATGATCGCTTCGATCTTTTTCATGTAAAATGTGGCCTCCACTGCCAAAAAGACGGGTTGTGTACCCCGCTTGCGCCTCCATCAAGCACGAACTGTGCCAAATCCTGCGGATTCGAGGCGGTATCGGGCGATCTCATCAATTGTCATGCCCGGATGCATATTCGCGTCATTCGCTGCATTGGAAGCGTCATGGACGCTCGAAGCCTATACATTGCCGATCCTCCCGTCCGCACAATAATTAGGCAAATAGCGTAATTTGCAGGCATTTCTGCCCATTGGCGCATTGCATCGAGCGATGCGTTTCTGAGCAGTGGCAGGTGTTTCGCTGTTTGCTTCAAACCGAAAACTGGACAATGCTTCACCGGAGAGCGGACCGCAATCCATGAGCAACGAACTTTTATCTCCGGTTGAAATGG
>NZ_RZSG01001461.1:0-537 GCF_003997725.1 Mesorhizobium sp. M4A.F.Ca.ET.050.02.1.1 | reverse complement strand
TTGCAGAACTCGCTGGACGCGGCCGGGCTTGCCGTCGCCACGAAGTACTCAGCCGGGATGACAGCCGGTGACGTCCAGTCGCTTGGGCTGACATTTTTTGCGGCCAACATGAGCGCCGCCGACCAGCAGGAATATTCAGGCAGCGTCTCCGCCTTTTCGGCAGCCGCCAGTGGGAGCCCGAGCGCCTATTACATCTCGCTTTCGTCCAGCATCAGCCGGCCAAGCTTCCTCAGCGGCGCGGCCTCGTGGCAGGCCAACCGCTCGGCCAAGGTCAAGATGAACCCGGGTGCACAGGCCTGCGTGCTGGCGCTCGATCCGCATGTGTCTTCAGCGGTGAGCCTGCAAGGCTCGACCAATGTCTCGATGAGCAGTTGCGTGATCGCCGCGAACTCCGACGCGTCCGATGCCGTCAGCAGAGGTGGCTCCGCCCTGGTCTCGGCGGCATGCGTCTCGACGGTCGGCGGCACTTCCGGCCTTTCGCCACCAAGCGCCAATCTCACCTGCGGAACGCCGCTCGAGCATCAGTACGCGTCTTTC
>NZ_RZSG01001460.1:0-538 GCF_003997725.1 Mesorhizobium sp. M4A.F.Ca.ET.050.02.1.1 | reverse complement strand
GCCCTGGGCCGTCGCATTGGACGCGACCGGACGGGTCTTGCCGAAGCCGGTGACGGCGAAGCGGCGCGAATCGACGCCTTGCCCCGACAGATAGTTGGCGACCGCCAGCGCGCGGCGCTGCGACAGATCGAAATTGTGTTCGTCGCCGCCCGTCGAATCGGTGTGGCCGAAAACATCGACCGTGGTCTGGCGGAACTTGTTCAGCACCAGCGCCACCGAATTCAACACCGGATAGAAGCCGGGCTTCACCGCGTCCTGGTCCACGTTGAAGGTGATGTCGGACGGCATGTTGAGGATGATCTGGTCGCCGGTGCGGGTGACGCTGACGCCGGTGCCCTGGAGCTGGCGGCGCAACTCGGCCTCGTTCTGGTCCATGGTGGCGCCAATTGCGCCGCCGGCGAGCGCGCCGATGCCGGCGCCGATCAGCGCGTTGCGGCGGTCGTTGCCGCCGGCCAAAAGGCCAAGCCCGGCACCCGCGATCGCGCCAAGGCCGGCGCCGGCCGCCGTGTTGGAAACCTTCTGCTCACCGGTGTAGGGA
>NZ_RZSG01000145.1:0-10361 GCF_003997725.1 Mesorhizobium sp. M4A.F.Ca.ET.050.02.1.1 | reverse complement strand
TCATCTACCAGGGCGACAGTTTCGCCTGCTATGCCACGCTGCGAGATGGGCGTCAGGTGACGCTGCGCGACTATTGCCGCAGTGACGTGCTGGCAAAGCTGCCAAGGCCCGGCGAACCGGTCAATCTCGGTATCGATGCCGATGATGTGGTGCTGGTGGCGGCGGACTGATGAGCATGCAATCCGCCATACTCCCCCATGCCAGCGCCCCGACGCTCAACGCCGATGCGTTGCATGCCGATGCGCGCCGCGAATCCTTCGGGCTGCTGGCGCTGCTGTCGCCCGGCCTGCTGCTCGTCTTCGCCGTCATCATCGTGCCGATCGGCTGGCTGTTCTGGCTGTCGCTGTTCGACGAGACCGGCGCGCTGAGCGCTTCGAACTACGCGCGCTTCTTCCAGCAGCCCTCCTACATCAAGACCTTCCTCACCACCTTCAAGGTCGCCTTCGCCGTCACCGGCGCCTGCGTCGTGCTCGGCTATCCGCTGGCCTACATGCTGTCGCAACTGCCGCGCCGCGCGGCCTCGATCTGCCTGATCCTGGTCATCCTGCCGTTCTGGACCTCGGTGCTGGTGCGCACCTATGCCTGGCTGGTCATCCTGCAGCGCAAGGGCCTGATCAACAGCTGGCTGATCGATCTCGGCGTCATCAGCCAGCCGCTGCCGCTCGCCAACAATTTCGCCGGCGTCATTATCGGCATGACCCACATCATGCTGCCGTTCCTAGTGCTGCCGCTCTACGCCTCGATGAAGACGATCGACACCGATTGCCTGCGCGCAGGCATGAATCTCGGCGCCAGCCCGGCCGCCACCTTCCGGCAGATATTCTTCCCGCTGTCGCTGCCCGGCCTCGCCTCCGGCGTGGTCATCGTCTTCGTGCTCTGCCTCGGCTTTTTCGTCACGCCGGCGCTGATGGGCGGCGGCAAGGTCATCATGTGGGCGATGCGCATGGAGCAGACCACCAGCCTCTATTCCAACTGGGGCGCGGGGGCCGCGCTCGGCGTCGTGCTGCTGGCCGTAACGCTCGCCCTGCTCGGCCTGTTCCAGTGGCTGCTCGGCGCAGGCGCCACCGGCGTCTGGAGCTCGCGATGAGCATGGAAAATGCCCTGCCCATCTCGCACCGGCAACGGCTCTGGCTCTATGGTCTTGGCGCCCTCGTCCTGCTGTTCCTGATCGCGCCGTCGGTCATCATCGTCATCATGTCCTTTTCCGACTCGACGCTGCTGCAGTTCCCGCCCCAGGAATGGTCGCTGCGCTGGTACGAGAGCTATTTCGGATCGGTGGAATGGCGCGATGCCACCATCGTGTCGGTCAAGGTCGCGGTGATGACGATGCTCGTGGCTACGCCACTCGGCACAGCCGCAGCCTACGCCATCAACATCGGCACGCTGCGAATGACCGGCGCCATCAATGCACTGCTCACCGCTTCGCTGATCATCCCGGTCATCCTCATCGGCATCGGCACCTTCTTCCTCTATGCCCGCATCGGCCTCAACAACACGCTGACCGGCCTTGTCATCGCGCACACCGTGCAGGCCTTGCCGCTGGTGGTGCTGACCGTGCTTTCCGGCCTGCGGTCTTACGACATGAACCAGGAGAAGGTGGCGCGCAGCCTGGGTGCCAACCGCTTTTCCGCCTTCCGCCAGGTGACGATGCCGCAAATCCGTTTCTCGATCGTCTCGGGCGCGCTGTTTGCCTTCATCACCTCCTTCGACGAGGTGGTGGTGTCGCTGTTCATTTCCGGCGGCGAAACCACGACGCTGACGCGCCGCATGTTCAATGCTCTGCGCGACCAGATCGACCCCACCATTGCCGCCATTTCGACTTGCCTGATTGTGCTATCGATCGTCTTGTTGTCCGCCGCTCAACTTTTCGGCCGCGGACGTTGAATGCAGGGATACCGTAAACAGCATGCGTGATTTCCAATTCCCCGGCCGCTCGCCCGCCCGCGCCACCGAAGCGATGGCCGCGACCTCGCATCCGCTGGCCACGCTTGCCGCCATCGAGATGCTGCGTGCCGGCGGCAATGCGATGGATGCCGCCGTCTGCGCCGCAGCCGTGCAGGCGGTGGTCGAGCCGCAATCGACCGGCATCGGCGGCGACTGCTTTGTCCTCTTCTGCCCGAAAGGGCAAGGCAAGGTGCTGGCCTTCAACGGTTCGGGGCGTGCGCCTGCCGCCGCAACCGTCGACTGGTATCTGGAGAACGGCTTCAGCGAGCTTCCGAAGCAGGGTCCCCACGCGGTCACTGTACCGGGCGCGGTCGATGCCTGGTGCCGGCTGCTGGAAGACCATGGCTGCAAGGGCATTGCCGACGCATTGGCGCCCGCCATCCACTACGCGGAAAATGGCTACGTCGTGCACGACCGCGTCGCCTTCGACTGGGAGGATCCCGAAACCGACCTGTCGGCCGACGAGGTGGCGGCGCGCATCTTCCTGCCCGGCGGCCAGCCGCCCAAGGCCGGCGACGTCCATCGCCAGCCGGAGCTTGCCGAAACGCTGCGCATCATCGCCAGGAAAGGCCGCGCTGGCTTCTACGAAGGCGCGGTGGCCGAGGACATCGTCGGTCGCTTGCGCCAGCTCGGCGGGCTGCACACGCTCGACGATTTCGCTTCGACCAAGGGCGACTACAAGGCCCCGGTTGGCATCTCCTACAAGGGCTACGGCATCCATCAGATGCCGCCGAACAATCAGGGCCTGACCGCGCTTCTGATGCTGAACGTGCTGTCCGGCTTCAAACTCGGTGAACTCGACCCCAATGGCGCCGAACGCCTGCATCTGGAGATCGAGGCCGGGCGGCTGGCCTACCGCGACCGCGACACGTTTCTCGGCGACCAGGATCATGTCGCCGTCCCGGTGAAGGAGCTTTTGTCCAGCGCTTACGCCGACCGGCTGCGCGCCGCGATCGACCGCGAGCGTGCCATGACCGAATTGCCGCGCCTCGACCTGCCGGGCAGCGACACGGTCTACATTTCCGTCGTCGACCGCGACTTGAATGCGGTGAGCTTCATCAACTCCACCTACTATTCCTTCGGCAGCGGTGTCGTCAGCCCGAAGAGCGGCGTCGTGCTGCAGAACAGGGGCACCAGCTTCCGCCTCGATCCGAAGCACCCGAATGCCATAGCGCCCGGCAAGCGGCCGATGCACACCATCATGCCGGGCATGATGACCAAGGACGGCCGCGCGATGATGCCGTTCGGCGTCATGGGCGGCGGCTACCAGCCTTTCGGCCACGTTCACCTGCTGACCAACATGATCGACTTCGGCATGGACCCGCAGCAGGCGCTGGATGCGCCGCGAGTCTTCTACAACAGCGGCGTGGCGGAGGCGGAGCGCAGCGTGCCGGTCGACGCGGTTGCAGGCCTGCGCCGGCGCGGCCACCAGGTGGTGGAGCCGGATCATCCGCTGGGCGGCGGGCAGGCGGTGCTGATCGACTGGGAAAAGGGAACGCTGACCGGCGCGTCTGACCCACGCAAGGACGGACTTGCGCTCGGATACTGATGCCGGCGGCTTCACGATTGCGTGCTGCCGCTCGGCTGGATTTTTGCAGGCTGGAAAGATAGTCGGTGACCATGACCAATACCGCTGACACTGTGGACCTTGCGCACCGCCTCGCCCCCGGCGCCACTGACGCGCCGGCTGTTTCGGCCCCTGACAGGCCGACGCTCACGCATGGCGGTTTGCGCCGGCTGATCCGCGAGACGGTCGCGAAGATGAATGCGCTAGGCCTCGGCCGTGGCGACCGTGTGGCGATCGTGCTGCCTAACGGGCCGGAGATGGCGACCGCCTTCCTCGCCGTGGCGGCGGCGGCCTCGACTGCTCCGCTCAATCCGGCCTACCGGGCCGACGAGCTCGATTTCTATCTCTCCGACATCGGCGCCAGGGCGATCCTGGTTGCCAGGGATGAGCAGGGACCGGCGGTCGAGGTTGCCGAGCGTCTCGGCATCCGTGTGCTGCGGTTGCTGGTCGCGGACGACGCGCCGGCCGGCAGCTTCACCATCGCGGGCGATCCAGTCG
Organism: Mesorhizobium sp. M4A.F.Ca.ET.050.02.1.1; assembly: GCF_003997725.1. Taxonomy (NCBI): domain Bacteria; kingdom Pseudomonadati; phylum Pseudomonadota; class Alphaproteobacteria; order Hyphomicrobiales; family Phyllobacteriaceae; genus Mesorhizobium; species Mesorhizobium sp. M4A.F.Ca.ET.050.02.1.1. The sequence continues at coordinate 6,352 of NZ_RZSG01000145.1, read as the reverse complement.
GTCCGCCCGCCGCGCCCGGATTGGCTGCGGACGGCGACATCGCGCTGCTTCTCCACACCTCCGGCACCACCTCGCGGCCGAAGCTGGTGCCATTAAGCCACGCCAACCTTGCCGCCTCGGCCGAGCATATCGGCGCCACGCTCGGCCTGACATCGGCCGACCGCTGTCTCAACATCATGCCGCTGTTCCACATCCATGGGCTGATCGCCGCGGTGCTGTCCTCGCTCGCCGCCGGTGGCAGCGTCTACTGCACGCCGGGCTTCAATGCGCTGCGCTTCTTCCACTGGCTGGGCGAGGCAAAGCCGAGCTGGTACACGGCGGTGCCGACCATGCACCAGGCGATCCTGCCGCGCGCGGCGCGCAACGCGGATACTCTCGCGGCGACACCATTGCGTTTCATCCGTTCGTCCTCGGCGTCCTTGCCGGCGCAGGTGATGGCCGAACTGGAGGCGACCTTCGGCTGCCCGGTGATCGAATCCTACGGCATGACCGAAGCCGCGCACCAGATGGCCTCCAACCGGCTGCCGCCCGGCCAGCGTAAGCCGGGCAGCGTCGGCGCCGGAGCCGGGCCAGACGTGGCGGTCATGGCGCCGGACGGGCAGTTGCTGAAACCGGGCCAGACCGGCGAGATCGTCATTCGCGGACCCAATGTGACGGCCGGCTACGAGAAGAACCCCGACGCCAATGCGAGTGCTTTCGCCCATGGCTGGTTCCACACCGGCGATCAGGGTGTGCTCGACGAGGATGGCTATCTGCGCGTTACCGGCCGGCTGAAGGAGATCATCAACCGCGGCGGCGAGAAGATCTCGCCGCTGGAAGTCGACGGCGTGCTGATGGATCACCCGGCGGTTGCGCAGGTCGTCACCTTCGCCATGCCGCACGACAAGCTGGGCGAGGAGGTGGCCGCGGCGATCGTGCTGCGCGAGGGGCAGAGCGCCAGCGAGTCCGACATTCGCGGCTTTGCCGCGGCGCGCCTCGCCGATTTCAAGGTGCCGCGCAAGGTGGTGATCCTCGACGAGATCCCCAAGGGCGCGACCGGCAAATTGCAGCGCATCGGTCTCGCGGCAAAACTCGGACTCGGCTAATGCGCGTCACCGTTTTCGGCGCCGGCGCCATCGGCGGCTATCTCGCCGCCAAGCTGGCGGCCGCTGGCACGGTCGATCTGTCGGTCGTGGCGCGCGGCGCGCATCTCGAGGCGATCAAGGCCGATGGCCTCAGGCTGATCGAGGGCGAGAGCGAGATTGCCGCGCCAGTGAGGGCGGCGGCCCGCGCGGAAGAGCTCGGCGTGCAGGACTATGTCGTGCTGGCGCTGAAGGCCCATTCGCTGGCGCCGGCGCTCGACCAGCTCGCACCGCTGCTTGGGCCGGAGACAGCGGTGGTCACCATGCAGAACGGCGTGCCCTGGTGGTACTTCTACAAGGCCGGCGGCGCGCTCGAAGGCACGCGCATCCAGGCGGTCGATCCCGGCGGCACGATCTGGCAGCGCATCGGCCCGCAGCGCGTCATCGGCTCCGTCGTCTATCCCGCCGCGGAGGTCGATGCCCCCGGCCTGATCCGCCATGTCGAGGGTACGCGGTTCTCGCTTGGCGAGCCGTCCGGCGAAAAGAGCGAGCGCGTAAACGCGCTGGCGCGCGAGATGGTCAAAGCCGGACTGCAGGCGCCGGTGCGCGAGGACATCCGCTCGGAGATCTGGATAAAACTCTGGGGCAATCTCTCCTTCAACCCGATCTCGGCGCTGACCGGCAGCACGCTTGCCGCCATCGTCGCCGACGAGGGAGCGCGAATGCTCGCCCGCGCCATGATGCTGGAGGCGCAGGCGATCGGCGAAAGCCTCGGCGTCCGCTTTCCGGTCGCGGTCGATCGCCGCATCAAGGGCGCCGGCGATGTCGGCGAGCACAAGACCTCGATGCTGCAGGACCTGGAACGCGGCCGTCCGATGGAAATCGACGCTCTGGTGAGCGCGGTGCAGGAACTCGGCCGCTTGACCGGCCAGCCGACGCCGACCATCGACAGTGTGCTGGCGCTGGTGCGGCGCCTTGCCATCGAGCGCGGGTGTTATTCGCCGTTGTAGCTGGCAGGTGGACGGCGACAACGATGCCTTGGCCACGATGTGAGCATGTTGCCGCGGCGAGCCGGTCTCGCTCATCCTGACATGAATTGTCACCTGTCGACCGGGTCAACGGTGGCAGCCGAGCAATCGACCCCCTACCTGCGACTGGTCTGAACAGGAGGAAGTCATGACCACTGCCGAAATTGCCAAGGATTTCACGGAGCTCCTCAAGCAGGGCGACAGCCACAGCGCTGCCGCGAGGTACAATGCCGACGACATCGTCAGCTATGAGGCCATGGAAGGGCCGATGGCCGTTTGCAACGGCAAGGAAGCCGTCAAGCAGAAGGGCGAGTGGTGGGAAGCGAACCATGAGGTTCACGGCGGCTCGGTCGACGGCCCCTATGTCAATGGCGACCAGTTCGCGCTGCGCTTCAAGTTCGACATAACGCCCAAATCCACCGGCGAGCGCGTCACCATGGATGAGGTCGGCCTCTACACGGTCAAGAACGGCAAGATCAGCGAAGAGCGTTTTTACTACTAGCCGGGCCACTCCCGCTCGCTGCGTTTTGTCGTTATCTCACGCGGCCGGGGCGAAGCACTCCGGCCGCCGTTTGAGGGCGAGACCTCAAATCGTCTTTGCATAGTCCGCAAGCTGGTCGGCCACCGTGCCCCAGCCATCGAAGAAGCCCATCTCTTCATGGCTGTCGCGCGTCGCCTCGTCGCGGTGGATGGCAGTGGCGGTATAGCGTGTGCCTTTGCCTTCTTGTGTCAGCGCAATGACCGCGGTGATGAAAGGCTTGCCCGACGGCCGGTAGCCGGGCAGCAGCGCGTCCGTCCACACCAGCCGCTCGTTCGGCACGATCTCGAGATAGCAGCAATGGCGGTCGTTGACCTCCTTGCCGTCGGGCGACTGCATGCGGGTGCGAAACAAGCCGCCGGGCCGAAGGTCGATCTCGCAATCGGTGATGATCCACGGCTTCGGCGTGAACCATTGCTTGACGTGCTCTGGCATCGTCCAGGCGCGCCAAAGCAGTTCGCGCGGCGCGTCGAGGACGCGTTCCAGTGTCAGGTCCAGCCTCGGATCGGACTTGAATGGATAGCTCATTTTTCTTTCTCCTTAAGCGACATGACATAGGCATCGAACTGGTCGAGTCGGCTCTCCCAGAGCGCGCGCTGTTCGGCCAGCCAGTTCTCCGCGAGCACCAGCGGCTCGGGTGAAAGCCGGTAGGTCCTGACGCGCCCGGCTTTCTCCGAACGGACAAGTCCACAGCCTTCCAGCACCTTGAGGTGCTCGACGAAGGACGGCAGCGCCATGTCGAACGGCTCCGCCAGCTCACTGACCGAGGCAGGGCTCCTGCCCAGCCGCTCCACCACGAGGCGGCGCGTCGGATCGGCGAGCGCGCGAAAAATGCCGTCGATCGGCGGCACGCTTTCGCTGACGGTCTGCGGGCTCATGGTTGGTTCTCCTCGGTCGCTGCTCGTCGGCAATTACTTAGGAAAAAACCTAAGTATTGGCAAGGCCAAAAATCGAGGTGTGGACGGTTGGCAAAGCGGGCAGGGCGGGCCTACGGTTCCGTCGGATTCGTAAATCCGTCAGTTCAAGAGGCCTGTTTTGACGATCACCATGTATGGCATCACCAACTGCGACACGATCAAGAAGGCGCGCGTCTGGCTGGAAAGCCGCGACGTTCCCTACCGCTTCCACGACTACCGGGCCGAGGGCATCGAGGCGGAGAGGCTGAACGGCTGGGTCGGAAAGGTCGGCTGGGAAAAACTGCTCAACAAGGGGAGCACGACTTTTCGCGAACTGCCGGGCGAGGAGAAGGGTGCGCTCGACGAGAAGAAGGCGAAGAAGCTGATGCTCGCCAAGCCGACGATGATCAAGCGACCGGTGCTGGAGGTTGGAGAGCGCATCCTGGTTGGATTCAAGCCGGAGGCTTATGAGGAGGTGGTTGGCGGGAAATAAGGGGCCATCTCGTACGCAGCAATCCTTCGCGCCCCCCTCTGTCCTGCCGGACATCTCCCCCTCGAGGGGGAGATTGGCAGCTTTGGCGCGTCGCTCATTCCTGCGACGTTGGCGATTTGGCGAAAGCCGGCGCGAAAGCTGATCTCCCCCCTTGAGGGGGAGATGGCCGGCTGGCCAGAGAGGGGGGCGAAGGAACTCGACGTCATTTATGCTTGGGCTTGCAAATACTCCGCCAGCGCCACCGCATTGTTGTGTGCCTCATCATGTGCGCCATAGAGCAGCGTCACCTTGCCTTTGCCGAGCAATGCGCGCAGCTGGGCCATCGCCTCGCCATTCCCATCCAGTTCCGCCGAATACCGCTTCCGAAACTCCGCCCAGCGCTCCGTCTCGTGCCCGAACCATTTGCGCAGTTCGTCGCTCGGGGCGATCTCCTTCAGCCATAGCGTCAGCGCGGCATCCGTCTTGGCGATGCCGCGCGGCCAGATGCGGTCGACCAGCACCCGTTGGCCGTCCGCTTTCGCCGGCGCTTCATAGATGCGCTTCACCGCTATGTCGAAGGCCATCACACCCTCAAAGCGAACCCCCTCAGGCCCATTCGCCCTTACGCATCACCGGCACGCGGCTGCCGTCCTTGCCGAGACCGTCGATGTCGATCTTGTCCGAGCCGATCATCCAGTCGATGTGAATAAAGCTTTTGTTGCCGCCGCGCGCGGCGATCTCGTCCTGGCTGAGCGAGGCGCCGTCGACGAAGCACTTCGAATAGCACTGGCCGAGCGCGATATGGCAGGCGGCGTTCTCGTCGAACAGCGTGTTGAAGAACAGCAATCCGCTCTTCGAGATCGGCGAGGAATGCGGCACCAGCGCCACTTCGCCGAGGCGGCGCGCGCCTTCGTCGGTGTCGAGCACCTTCTTCAGCACGTCCTCGCCCTTGGAAGCCTTGGCCTCGACGATCCGGCCTTCCTCGAAGCGCACTGAGATCTCGTCGATCAGCGTGCCCTGGTAGGAAAGCGGCTTGGTCGACGAGACGTGGCCCGAGACCCGCCTTGCATGCGGCGTCGTGAACACCTCCTCGGTCGGGATGTTCGGGTTGCAGGTGACGCCGTTCTTGGCCGTCGAGGCGCCGCCCATCCATTCATGGCCTTCGGCCAGCCCGACCGTCAGGTCGGTGCCCGGCCCGGTGAAATGCAGCGCATGGAATTTATGGCCGTTCAGCCATTTCGTGCGCTCGGCCAACGCGGCGTTGTGCGCCTTCCAGTTGGCGATCGGGTCTTCGACGTCGACCCGCGAGGCCGAGAAGATCGCGTCGGCGAGCTTGGCCACCGCAACGTCGTCGGCATCGCCCGGAAACACATGCTTGGCCCAGGCAAGGTCCGGATAGGCGATAATGTTCCAGTTGATGTCGAAGCCGGTGATCTTCTCCAGCGCCGGCTGGTAGGCCATCGAGTTCGCCTTGTTGGCGCGCGCCACCTTGGCCGGATCCTGCGCCGACAGGAGCGACGGATCCTCGCCGCGCACAGCAAGCCGCGCCGCGTTGTTGGCAAAGGCTTTCGCCATGCCTTCATAGAGCCAGCCGGCGGCACGATCGAAGCCGGCGTCAGCGCCATAGCGGAAGCGCGCCAGCGTGATCTCGTCATCATTGAAGATCGGCGTCACCAACCCGGCGCCGGCCTTGTAGGCATGCTCGACGATGCGCCGCGTCAAGGGCAGGGCCGCGATCGACGACGTCACCACAAGGTCCTGTCCCGGCTGCAGCTGCAGCCCGACCTTGATGGCGACCTCGGCCAGCCTGTCGAGCTTCACCGGGTCGATGGTTGCTGCAACGCCGCGCGAATGTGTGGTCATGATCCTGCCTGCCGTGATTGTGAGGTCTGGTCCTAGAGACTGTTTGGAAATTTCCACTCTGGCGGCCATCTGATGGCGTTTTCTGCGCTTCCGTTGCTCACGGACGAATGTCCGCTGCGCTACCGTTCTCGAATCCACCACCATATGACTCGCCGGAGCGAATTTCGAAACAGTCTCTTACATAGACCGGCAGGGCTGGCCTTTCCACAGGGATCGACTGGGTCAGGCGGCGCTGTCGAGCGTCCGGAACTTTGCCATGGTCGCCTCGATCTCCTCGCGGATCCAGGCCTTGAAGTCGCGCACCTTGCGGCTCTCGCCTTTTGTGGCAGAGGTCACCATCCAGTAGCCCAGCCCGCTCTCGGCGCGCACGCCGAATGGCGCGACCAGCCGGCCGTCGGCCAGCGCGTCGGCGGTCAGCAACTGCCAGGCGAGCATGACGCCACGGCCGGCGATCGCCGATTCCAGGCAGAGCATGGGATCGGTGAAACGTGCCC
>NZ_RZSG01001459.1:0-544 GCF_003997725.1 Mesorhizobium sp. M4A.F.Ca.ET.050.02.1.1 | reverse complement strand
GCATCACCTTCCAGGGCGATTCGGATGCCCATATCGTGCGTGGCCTGGTCGCTATCATGCTGGCGCTGTTTTCCGGGCGCCCGGCGAGCGAGATCCAGAAAACAGACGCCGAGGCGACACTCAAGGGGCTCGGCCTCGACGAGCACCTTTCGCCGCAGCGCGCCAACGGCCTGCGCTCGATGGTCAAGCGCATCAAGCACGACGCCGATACGGCGCTGAAGCAGATCGCCTGATCTGACAAATCGTATTTTGAGCGATTGGCCGGCTGGGCAATGGACTGGCATGCCCGCACGCTCAAAGCAAAAACGGCGCCCGAAGGCGCCGTCCGGCATCGAAATGGAAAAGATGCTGCTTCAGCGACCCTTGCGCTTGCGCCCAAGGCCCATCTTCTTGGCAAGCTGCGAGCGGGCGGCCGCATAGTTGGGCGCGACCATCGGGTAGCTTGCGTCGAGGCCCCACTTCTCACGATATTCATCGGGCGTGAGATTGTAGTGGGTCATCAGGTGGCGCTTCAGCGATTTGAACTTCTTGCCGTCCTCGAGAC
>NZ_RZSG01001458.1:0-547 GCF_003997725.1 Mesorhizobium sp. M4A.F.Ca.ET.050.02.1.1 | reverse complement strand
GCCCCGACCCGGCTCGCGATTTCGACCACCCCTCGATCCCCGATAGCCACCCGCATCTCAAGCGGCATGTCCTCTACGCTCTGTCGCGCAAGGACTGGCAGGCAAGAAAAAGGGCGGCTCGTTAGCCGCCCTTTTCATATTGAAATCAGATTGTTGCAGGCCTTACCGGACTCAATCCATCCGGATCGTGACAAACCGCAACTCACCGGTCTTCGACGCCAACATCAACAGCGCGTTCTTGCGCCCCTGCTCCTTCAAAGCGCCGATCCGGTCCATGACATCCTTCGGCGTGGCGACCGATTCCTGGGCGATCTCGGTGATCACCTCGCCGGGCTGGATGCCACGCTCTGCCGCGGCCGAATCCTTGGTGACGTCGGTGATGACGACGCCGGAGACGTCGGCAGCGATGCCGAACTTGGTCCGCGTTTCGTCATTGAGCTCGCCGATAGTCATGCCGAGCACGGCGGCCGTAGACACCGCGGGCGCTTTGTCGCCATTGTCCTCGTCGGTGGTGCCATCTTCGCCGCCCGCCAGCTTCTCGCCGTCC
>NZ_RZSG01001457.1:0-550 GCF_003997725.1 Mesorhizobium sp. M4A.F.Ca.ET.050.02.1.1 | reverse complement strand
GTTGTGCATCATGTCGATATAGGTCGAGGCTGGTCCGTCGGGCTGCGACAGCGCATCCGAATAGAGCGTGCCCCCGACCTTGATGCCGGTCTCGCTGGCGATCTGCTCGATCAGCCGCGGATTGGTGATGTTTTCGACGAAGATCGCAGCCGCCTTGTCTTGCTTCACTTGCTCGACCAGCTTGGCGACGTCGGCGGCCGATGGCTCGGAGTCGGTGGAAATGCCCTGCGGCGCCAGGAAGGCCAGGCCATATTCGTGCTCGAAATAGCCGAAGGCATCGTGCGAGGTGATGACGACGCGCTTCTCCTCGGGGATCGACTGGATCGCCGCCTTCACTTCGCCTTCCAGCACATCCAGCTTCTTGGTGTAGGCCGCGGCATTGGTCTGATAGCCGACGCAGCCCTCGCTGTCGGCGGCGCAGAAGGCCTCGGCGATATTCTTCACATAGATCCTGGCATTGGCGATCGACTGGAAGGCATGCGGGTCGGTGACCGTCTTGCCGCCGCCGGTGGCGGCGCCTTCCGCCGCGTCGGCCTCGGCGAATTCCGGC
>NZ_RZSG01001456.1:0-550 GCF_003997725.1 Mesorhizobium sp. M4A.F.Ca.ET.050.02.1.1 | reverse complement strand
ATCCTGCAGCACGCCGCCGGCGCCTTCCAGCGCCTCGCGCGTATCGACGTCGACCGAGGCGGCGTTGCCGATCTCGACATCGACGACATCAAGGCCCCCGGCTTCGACCAGGTGGCGCGCGCCGGTGTCGCCTTCGAGATGGGCGATAGCCCCAAACAGCGAACGAGGCAGCAGGACCGGGTTGCCGCGCCGGCCGTCGTGGGCGGCACGCACCACCGAGCGGCCGCCGGATCTGCGGAAGGCTTCGATCAGCCGGTCGAGATCGGCGGAGGACACGCCGGGCATGTCGCCAAGGACGATCATGGCGCCGGCGGCCTCGGCCGAAACCCTGGCGATGCCCGCCTTGAGAGACGAGGACAGGCCGTCGGCGAAATCGGGATTGTCGGCCAGGATCACATCGAGGCCGGAAAGCGCGCCGCGCACCCGCTCTCTTTGATGGCCGGTGACGACAATTGTGTTTGCCGCCCTGGAACCCAGCGCTCTCTCGGCGGCGCGGCGCACCAGCGGCTTGCCGTCGAACAGTGCCAGCAGCTTGTTCGGCCCGCCCATG
>NZ_RZSG01001455.1:0-552 GCF_003997725.1 Mesorhizobium sp. M4A.F.Ca.ET.050.02.1.1 | reverse complement strand
GCGCAACGCGATTTTGCGCAAAGCGGCCCGGCGAGGCGGCCGATAGCGGATAGACCTGCCTGCCGGGTTCGACGGTGACGCGCCCCAGCATCGACTGCATCTGCTCTTCGACGCGTTGCGAAAGCGTCGCGTCGTCGAGCGCCGCCAGTTCCGTCGCCGTCTCCGGCTTCACCACCCAGACAAGACTGGAACGGTTGCCGGGCAGGGGAACCTGCGTGAACGGGCCTGTCTCGGTGTGGAATTCGGTCGAGGTGAAAGCGTGGTCGCTGCGGTGGCTGAAATTGAGAACCAGCGCCGCCTGTGGATAGGACCGCACCGATGCGGCAATGCCCGCCGCTTCGCGCGCCGGCGACAGGCGCCCGTCGGCGGCGACCGCCAGCGAGGCGGAAATCTCGCTGCCATCGGCGAGCACGGCATGGGCATGGGCGGCGTCGAGGCGCCAGCTCTCGACCATCGATTTCCGCCATTCTATGCCCGCATGCGCGGCAACCGCCCTGGCAAGGGCGGGAACAAGCACATTGTTCGGCAGGTTCAAGCCGAACTGCTCTTCGC
>NZ_RZSG01001454.1:0-553 GCF_003997725.1 Mesorhizobium sp. M4A.F.Ca.ET.050.02.1.1 | reverse complement strand
GGCCAGATCCGTTCTATCCCATTCAAGAAGACCGATCAGGCGGTCGTTCCTTACCTCGAAAAGGCGGAGATCGACGCCTTGCTCGCCGCTCCGGATCGGCGAACGGAGCAGGGTCGGCGCGACTACGCCCTGCTGCTGTTCCTCTACAACACTGGTGCGAGAGCGTCAGAGGCGGTCGGCGTCAAGCTGGCGGACCCGGACCTGAACGCCCCCAGCGTCAAAATCCATGGCAAGGGCGGCAAGCAGCGATATTGCCCATTGTGGACCCCCACCGTCGTCGAGTTACGGGCACCCGGCGCAGACGGAGCCCCTTCTCGATCCGTCTTCCTCAATCGCTGCGGCCAACCCATCACTCGCTTCGGGATCCATACCGCCGTCGAGCGTTATGGCCTCAAGGTCGTCGCCAAAATGCCGTCGTTGGCGACAAAGCGCGTAAGCCCTCACTCCATCCGCCACACCACGGCGACCCATCTCCTGCGCGCCGGCGTCGACATCAACACAGTCCGCGGATGGCTCGGGCACGTCTCGCTGGACACCACGAACGTCTATGCAG
>NZ_RZSG01001453.1:0-553 GCF_003997725.1 Mesorhizobium sp. M4A.F.Ca.ET.050.02.1.1 | reverse complement strand
GCGCAGGCGACCTGATCTTCGAACACTTCCTCGACCGGATCGTCGTGGTCGAGCGTCTCGTCTTGCGCGCGCTGCGCCTGCAGGGCGTCCATGTCGTTGGCGACGCGGCCTTCGGCCAGTGCCGGGCCATCGACCACGGCGATGACGCCATCGACGGTCACGCGGCTCTTCACGCTCGGCCACTGGAAGGCCTGGACCAGCGGCTTGGGCAGAGCGAGGCCGGAGGTTTCAATCAGGATGTGGTCGACCTTCGGCGTCAGCGACAGGATCTGGTCGAGCGCCGGCACGAAATCGTCGGCGACGGTGCAGCAGATGCAGCCATTGGCCAGTTCGACGATGTTCTCCTCCGGACAGGTGTCAATGCCGCAGCCCTTCAGGATCTCGCCGTCAATGCCGATATCGCCAAACTCGTTCACAATGATCGCAATACGCTTGCCGCCGGCGTTTTCCAGGAGGTGGCGGACCAGTGTCGTCTTGCCGGCGCCGAGGAAGCCGGTGACGACGGTGCAGGGAACACGTGAGACGGAAGCGGTCATGGTCAGTCCTTCAGCAG
>NZ_RZSG01001452.1:0-553 GCF_003997725.1 Mesorhizobium sp. M4A.F.Ca.ET.050.02.1.1 | reverse complement strand
CTTCGGCATATAAGCGTTGATCAGGCCCGCCATCTGGTTGTCGCGGGCGCGGCCCGAGGCGCCGCCCATGACGACAGCGACGAGCTTGCGATCGCCGTCATTGACCGACGAGACCAGATTGTAGCCGGAAGCGCGGGTGTAGCCGGTCTTGATTCCGTCAACGCCCTTGATGCGGCCGAGCAAGCGATTGTGACCATTGATGCGCCGACGGCCGTAAAGGAAGGAGCGTTGCGAAAAGTAGCCGTAATATTGCGGGAAGTGCTCCCTCAGCGCGATGCCGAGCATCGCCATGTCGTGGGCGGTGGTGAACTGGCCGGGATCGGGCAAGCCATTGGCGTTGCGGAAGACCGTGCCGTTCATGCCGAGCGCACGCGCCTTGGCGGTCATCATGCGGGCGAAATTGGCTTCGTTGCCGCCGAGCAGCTCACCCAGCGCCGTCGCGGAATCATTGGCCGACTTGGTCACCATCGACAGGATGGCTGTGTCGACGGACACCGATCCGCCGGGCTTGACGCCAAGTTTCGTCGGCGGCTCGGCCGCGGCGTGGGCAGAG
>NZ_RZSG01001451.1:0-554 GCF_003997725.1 Mesorhizobium sp. M4A.F.Ca.ET.050.02.1.1 | reverse complement strand
ATAGTGACGGACAGCGTTAGATCAGGTTGCGGGGACGCTATGACCCACCTTGGGAAGATCCCTCCGATGACTCGGGCAACCGATCGCGTATGGCTTCCTCGGTTTTTTCTACCGTCGATTTCACGACTTTGCCGACCTGGCCTGCTAGCGTGCCGGCATCTCCACCAGAGCCTTGCCGGTCCGCCTCTTCCTTGACAGTATCGTAGGCTTCGGCGGCGACTTGCTTTACCTGCTCAAGGCCTGTTTCGAAAGCCTTCTCTGCGGTGTCGCGAAGTTTGTCGCTGTAGCCGCCAAGCTGTTCATCCTCCGTGGTCGTGCGGGGCAGCATCGTGCCCAGGGCAGTGCCAAGGACAAGGCCAACTGCTGCGACTGCCAGCGGTTCTCGTTCCAATATATCCTGTGCCGATTGACGTGCCCGGGCCTTCATCTCACTAGCGCCTGATCCAAGCTGCCCGGCCGAACCCGTGATCCCCTCCATTGCGCCCGTTGCGGCGTTGGCTGCAGTTGTGATCGCATCGCTTGCGGCTGATGCAACTGAGTCCGCAGTATCGGAG
>NZ_RZSG01001450.1:0-554 GCF_003997725.1 Mesorhizobium sp. M4A.F.Ca.ET.050.02.1.1 | reverse complement strand
TCCTTGTCCCGCGCGGTCGGCGTCGGCGGCAGCGGCCTCAGTTCCGGCGGTTTTTGAAACAGACACATTTTTCCACGTTTCCCTTGTCCAGTCATAGAGGAAGAAATCTTCGCCGTTCTTGCCGTAGCCTGGCAGGCGGCAGCGTTGCGTGGCGCCGAGCCTGTCCAGCCAGCGCAAGGCAAGATTGTTCCCGGCAAGCGCCCTCGCCTCGACCCGCCAGGCGCCCCTGGCCGCGACCTGGGGGCCAAGCACGGTATGAAAGAAGCGCGTGATCTGAGGCACGCAGCGCCGCATGCGGCGCGTGCCCCAGCTCTAGGCGATCCACAGCCCGCCGCGCTGCTCGGCGGCGCCGAAGCCGGCCTCCGGATTGCCGTCGAGCTCGGCGACATAGGCAATGCCCTGCAAGGCAGTGAGCGCCAGCAGCGCCGGCGTCCAATGGTCGAGCTGGCAGTCGATCTCGGCGCGGTCCTCGGGGCGCAGGTTGGCGGCGATGTAGGAGAGATCGCGCAGAGTGGCGGGGAAGAAGGGGGGGGGGGTGAGGGGGGGGGGGGGTT
>NZ_RZSG01000144.1:0-10440 GCF_003997725.1 Mesorhizobium sp. M4A.F.Ca.ET.050.02.1.1 | reverse complement strand
AGGCGTATGACGCTTGTCCGCTGCAGCGCCGCGCTAACCAATCCGCTTGGCGCTGCAGCGGACAAATAGGGGGAGAACTGTTACCTATGTATCCGGTTCAAACTGTTACCCATCTATCGGCTGGACAGCTGTGGCCGATGACTTCGCAAATCTCCGACGTTGCAGATGAGAGCCGACGTTGCGGCCGTCCGCCTTCTCCCCGTCACTATACGGGGAGAACTGCCCGGCAGGGCGATGAGGGGCAGCGCTGACTTCGGCGAATATCGATGCTCACCACAAAACTGAATTCGCCGTTTCCGAGGCTTTGCCCTGTGCGCTTGACGATCCTAACGCGGCGCGCGCTTGGCGAGAATCCGCTGCAGGGTGCGGCGGTGCATGTTGAGCCGGCGCGCGGTTTCCGAGACGTTGCGGTCGCACATTTCGTAGACGCGCTGGATGTGCTCCCAGCGCACGCGGTCGGCCGACATCGGATTTTCCGGCGGCGCGGCGCGTTCGCCGGAGGTACGGGTGAGCGCGGCGAAGACATCGTCGGCGTCGGCCGGCTTGGAAAGATAGTCGATGGCGCCGAGCTTCACGGCGGTGACGGCGGTGGCGATATTGCCGTAGCCGGTGAGGATGACGGCACGGGCGTCGTCGCGCTTCTCGCGGATGGCGGCGATGACATCGAGGCCGTTGCCGTCGCCGAGCCGCATGTCGACCACGGCGTAGGCCGGCGGATGGGCGCGCGCCCTGGCGACCGCCTCCTCGACGCTCTCGGCAGTCTCGACGACGAAGCCCCTGGTTTCCATGGCGCGGGCGAGCCGGGTCAGGAACGGCTTGTCGTCGTCGACGATCAGCAGCGAGGTGTCCTCGCCCTCAACCATTGCGCCAGTCGTTTCGTCTCCACTCATGGTGTCCAGAATTCCTGCTGCCTTAAGCTTACGCAGATACAGTTCCGCGCCACTATTGTCCAATTTTAAGAGCCCGCAACCGGCCCCGATGAGGCCACCATGCAGGTTAAAGCGTGGTTTCAGGCGGTGTCGAACATGCTCGAAGACGATTCGGGGTTGAGAAAGACGCCGCGCGGCCAGGATATCTGCACCACGGCGCCTTCGCCCAACCCGCTCGAATTACGGAAATCCAGCGTGGCGCCGGAGCGCTCCAGCAAGGTCTTGGCTATGAACAGGCCGAGCCCGAGGCCGCCGCCGGCTTCTGTGCCTTGCCGCGTCGACATATAGGGTTCGCCGATGCGGTCGATGATCTCCGGCGGGAAGCCCGGCCCGTCATCGATTATCGAAAAGATAACTTCGGCGTCGTCCCAGCTCCAGCTGACGGTGACGGTCTTGCGGGCGAAGTCGACGGCGTTCTCGACCAGATTGCCAAGGCCGTAGATGACACCTGGATTGCGCCGCCCGACCGGCTCGGGGCCGATGCGCTCGCCGGGCCGCAGCTTGATCGATATGCCGAAATCGCGGTGCGGGGCCGTCACCTCCTCCACCAGCGAAGTCAGCGGCAGACGCGACAGATGCGCCTCGCCCTCGGAGGACAGGCTGGTCAGCCGCTTCAGGATCTCGCGGCAGCGCTCGCTCTGCGAGCGCAGCAGCTTCACGTCCTCGGCAAATTTCATGTCCTCACCGAGCGCCTTCTCCATTTCCTTGGCGACCAGCGTGATGGTGGCAAGCGGCGTGCCGAGCTCATGCGCCGCGGCGGCGGCGAGCCCGTCCAGTGCCGACAGATGCTGCTCGCGCTGCAACACCAGCTCGGTGGCGGCGAGCGCGTTGGCAAGCAGGCGCGCTTCCTCGGCGACGCGGAAGGCGTAGATGGCGGTGAAGGCGATCGAGGCGAACACCGCCATCCACATGCCGGCGACATAGATGAAGGGCATTTCCAGGGGCGCCCCCTCGTACCAGGGCAGCGGCTGGTGGAAGAAGCCCAGAAGCGTGGCCGCCACCATGACCAGCGCCCCCAGCACCGCGGTGAGGCGCAGCGGCAGCGACGCCGCCGAGATGACGACGGGTACGCTGAGCAGCACCGAGAACGGATTGGTGAGACCGCCGGTCATGTAGAGCAGGCCGGCCAGCTGCAGGCTGTCGACGGTCAGGATGGCGAACGCCGAGAGCGGGGTGAGCCGGTGCGCCGCCGGGTAGCGGAAGGTCAGCCACAGGTTCATCCAAGCCGAACAGGCGATCAGCGCGAAGCACATGCTGACGGACAACGGGAATTTCAGCCCATAGGCGACGACGAGCACCGTCAGGCTCTGGCCGACGATGGCCAGCCAGCGTAGCCGGATCAGCGTGTTGAGCCGCAGCCTCTGGCTTTGCTGGAAGTCCGGTGAGCGCAGGATGTTGATCATGGATTACGATTATCGCCGCAGGAGGGTAAGCGCTAGTAGCGCTGTAGCGGGGACTTGACGGCTGAGGGCCACCAGGACGGACTGCCCAAGCTTTTGCCAGGACTAGGTTCCGCGTGGCTTGGCGCGGCTGGTGGCGGCGGTGGTGAGTGGGTTTTCCGGCCAGACATGTCGGGGATAGCGGCCGCGCATGTCGGTGCGCACATCCGCCCACGAGCCGCGCCAGAAGCCGGGCAGGTCGCGCGTCGTCTGGATCGGCCGGTGCGCCGGCGAGAGGAGTTCGAGCGTCAGCGGCACGGTTCCATTGGCGATCGCCGGATGCCTGTCGAGGCGGAACAGCTCCTGTACGCGCACCGCCAGCACCGGCCATTCGCCATCATAGCGGATCGGCACATGGCTGCCCGACGGCGCATCGAAATGGGTCGGCGCCAGCGCCTCGACCTTGCGCTGCAGTTCGTGCGGCACCAATGACATGAGGCCGGCCGACAGGGCGCCGGAATTGATCGCGGCAAAGGACGCCGCGCCCGTCAGAAACGGCAGCGTCTCGGCCTCCTTGCCCCAGTCGAGCAGCGACAGGCCATGCTCACGCAGGGCCTCGAGGATCGCCCGATCCGCGTCGACGCCGGACGGCGCCGGCAGCATGCGCTCGGCCAGTGTGATGGCGCCGAGCCGGGCTGTCTCGCGCACGCGCACGGCGCGCCGGTCGCGATCGAAGCTTGTCTCGCGCCGGATCTCGATGCGGTCGGCAAGGGCGGCGCGGATATCGGTCTCGTCGACCGGAGCGGCGGCGGTGATGCGGGCGTTCTGCGCCTTGCCCTGCAGGTCGGCAACGACCAGCCAGGTCTCGCCCGCCAGCGGATCGGCGGCATCGACCATGGCGCCCGAACCATTGGCCAGCACGAAACGGCCGCGTTCGCCGCGTGCTTTGGCGACGCGGTCCGGCCAGGCGTGGATGAGGTGCGCGCCGGCACTCTGACCCTCCCCCCTCGGGGCGGAGGGTGTAGCCTGCCTCGCCAGCCGTTCGGCGAGCTGGCGGGCCGACACGGCACGCGGCGACTTCTCGGTTCGAAAGCGCATCAGCCGGCGTTCGAGATCGGCGCCGTCGCCGCCGAGCCCGCGCTCGGTGAGCAGCACGGCAAGGGTGGCCGCCTCCATCGCGTGGCCGGTTGCGGCGGCTTCGGCGACCATATGGGCAAGCCGCACCGGCAGCGCGAGCTTGCGCGTGGCGGCACCGGCGTCGGTGAGACGCCCGGCGTCGTCGATGGCATGCAGGGCGACCAGCAAGGCCCTCGCTTCGTTGAGCGCCGGAACCGGTGGCAGATCGAGGAAGGACAGGCTCGTGGGATCGGCGACGCCGAAGGCTGCGCAGTCGAGCAGCAGGCCGGAAAGATCGGCCTCGAGGATTTCAGGCGGGGTGAAGGCGGGAAGTGCCGCGGTCTGCTCGGCCCGCCACAGCCGGATGGCCACGCCTGCTTGCGTGCGGCCGGCGCGGCCGGCTCGCTGGTCGGCGGAAGCCCGGCTGACGCGCACCGTCTCCAGTCTGGTCAGGCCGCTGGCCGGCTCATAGCGCGGCAGCCGCGACAGGCCGGAATCGATGACGACGCGCACGCCGTCGATGGTGATTGAGGTCTCGGCGATCGAGGTCGCCAGCACCACCTTGCGGTGGCCCGGCGGCGACGGCCTGATCGCCGCGTCCTGCGTCTTGTTGTCGAGCTGGCCATAGAGCGGCACGATGTCGGTGTCGGCACTGATGCGATCCCGCAGCCGCTCTGCGGTGCGCTCGATCTCGCGCTGGCCGGGCAGGAAAGCGAGCAGGCTGCCGCTTTCCTCGGCAAGCGCCGAACGGATCGCCATGGCCATGGCGTCCTCGATCGCCGTGCCCGGCGACCGCTGGTCATAGCGAATGTCGACCGGGAAGGCGCGGCCCTCGCTCTCGATCACCGGCGCGCCTGACAAGAGTCTGGCCACGCGCGCGCCGTCGAGCGTCGCCGACATGACCAGCAGGCGCAGGTCCGGCCGCAACGCGCCCTGCACGTCGAGCGCCAGCGCCAGGCCGAAATCGCCGTCGAGCGAGCGCTCGTGGAACTCGTCGAAGATGACGGCGGAGACGCCGGGCAGTTCGGGATCGTCGATGATCATGCGCGAGAGAACACCCTCGGTGACGACGAGGATTTTCGTCCGCGCCGAGGTGCGGTTCTCCATGCGCATGGCATAGCCGACGGTTCCGCCGGGTTCCTCGCCGAGCAACTCCGCCATACGGCGGGCGGCGGCGCGAGCGGCGAGCCGGCGCGGCTCGAGCAGGACGATCCTGCCCGCGCCGAGCCACGGCGCGTCGAGCAGCGCCAGCGGCACCAGAGTCGTCTTGCCGGCGCCGGGCGGCGCCACCAGCACGGCGCTGCTCTTCGTCGCCAGCTCTTCGCCAAGAGCCGGCAGCACGGCGGAGACCGGAAGCTCCGGCAAGGGGTTGGTCTTCATCACGCCCGCATATCAGCGCCCATGGCCAGCACGCAACAACGCGCTGACGGCCACCTCAAAGCCTGGTGCGCGAAAATGGATTCCAGCGCACCGTGCCCAGCCGCACCTCCTCGCGCACCATGGTGAGCAAGCCGGAGGCGCCGACTACGGCGAGGCCGATGAGCGACAGCACGTCCGGATATTCGTGGAAGAACAGCGCGCCCAGGATCACGGCCCAGACAATCTGCGAATAGTGCATCGGCGCGATGCGGTTGGCCGGCGCGTATTTGGCGGCGAGCAGTTGCATCAGTTGCCCGCCGGCGGTGAAGGCGCCGGCCATGGCCAGCCAGGCGAACTGCACGGGGTTCGGCAACGCGAAGGCGGCGGTAGCGGCACCAGCTCCGTTGAACAGCAGGCCGTAGCCAACCAGGACACCGAGCATGGACGTGCGCTTCTCCTGCTGGGCAAGCGAGCGCATCAGGATGACGCTGGTGGCGGCGAGAAAGGCATTCACGAAGGCGGCCAGATGGCCAAGGTTCAATTCGCGAAAGCCTGGCCGCACCACCAGCATCACTCCGGCGAAGCCGGCGACCACGGCCAGCCAACGCCACGGGCCGACCTTTTCCTTCAGGATGACGGTCGACAGGACGGTGACCAGCAGGGGCGCCAGGAAGATCAGCGCGTAGACTTCGGCCAGCGGAATGTGGGTGAAGGCGTAGACGCTGAGCACGCCGGAGGCGATGCCGCACCAGGCCCGGGCCTGCACGGCCCATGGCCGCTTCATGCGCCAGAAATCACGCCAACGCTCGTTTGCCGGAACGGGTGAAGAAAAGGAGACAGCCGGCAAACAAGGTGACGAAGAAGCCGATCTCGAAGACGGTGAACTGTCCGCCCAGGCTCTTGATAACGGCATCGCTGCCCGAATAGCTTGCATAGGCGAGCAGGGCGAGCAGGATTCCGTTCGGCACGTTTTTCCATTTCCGGGGAGAGAAGAGTGAGAGTATTGGCGCTCGGCGCGCATCCGGACGACATTGAGATATTCATGTTCGGTACGATGGCCGCCTATGCCGCGCTAGGCGCAGAACTGACTTTCGCCATAGCCACGGACGGCGCCAAGGGCGGCAAGGGCGCTCCGGCAACCCTTGCCCGCGCGCGCCGCGAGGAAGCGACGGCGGCGGCAGGGCTGCTTGGCGTCGTCCCGCGCTTCCTCGACTTTCCCGACGGGGCGCTCGTGGCCGACGCCGCCCTGATCGGCGCGCTGAGGACGCTGATCGGCGAGGTGAAGCCCGATCTCGCCATCACCCATGCGCCGAACGACTATCATGGCGACCACCGTGCGCTGTCGGACGGCGTGCGCATCGCGGCATCGTTCGCGGTGCCGGTGCTGCATGCCGATACGCTTGGCGGCACCGGCTTTTCGCCGACGCATTACGTCGACATCTCCGGCCATGCCGGGATCAAGGCTGACGCGATCCGGGCGCATCGCTCGCAAGACCCCGAGCGCTTCGTCGAGGCATCGCGGACGCTGAACGCCTTCCGCGCCAGCCAATGCAACGGCGCCTCGGGTGCGCTTGCCGAAGCCTTCCGCTTCGAGCCGGTCTTCCCCTTCGCCGACATCCGCGCCCTGCTGCCGCCGGCGCCGCCGATCCGGCCAGTGACGGTGAGTTCGAAGACCGTGCAGCAAGCGGGCTGACAACGAACGGCCGGAACGGTCGGCGGTTATTTTCCAACGATTTCAAGCGTGCCTTCCGCCATGTTGCGGCGCAGCAACGAATTCGCTTGCGTTGTTTAGTAAAAAGAGCATCACTAAACAAATTACTAAACATCCGGCGCTCAGCGCACCGTCACGTTTAGGCCCCCGGAGGAGCGGGGGTTGAGGGCTCTTGAAACCGTCATCCGGACGCGTTTCGCAAATGGGAGGAAGGCATGAAATCGACCTTGAAACTGGCGTTGGGTCTGGCCTCGGCGATCACCGCGTCGACCGCCGTCTCGAACGCCGCGCATGCGGAAGACCTGACGCTTTGCTGGGCCGCCTGGGACCCGGCCAACGCACTCGTGGAACTGTCCAAGGACTTCACCAAGGAAACCGGCATCGGCATGAAGTTCGAGTTCGTGCCGTGGACCAACTATGCCGACCGCTTCCTCAACGAGCTCAACTCGCACGGCAAATTGTGCGACCTGATAATCGGCGACAGCCAGTGGATCGGCGGCGCCGCCGAGAACGGCCACTATGTCAAGCTGAACGACTTCTTCGACAAGGAGAAGATCAGCATGGACGACTTCGTGCCGGCGACCGTGGTCGGCTATTCGGAATGGCCGAAGAACACGCCGAACTACTGGGCACTGCCGGCCATGGGCGACGTCGTCGGCTGGACCTACCGCAAGGACTGGTTCTCCAAGCCGGAGCTGCAGAAGGAATTCAAGGAGAAGTACGGCTGGGATCTCGGTCCGCCGGCGACCTTCGATCAGCTGAAGCAGGTCGCCGAATTCTTCCAGAAGCGCGAGATCGACGGCAAGACGGTCTATGGCGCCTCGATCTATACCGAGCGCGGCTCGGAAGGCATCACCATGGGCGCCATGGACGTGCTCTACAGCTTCGGCTTCCAGTATGAGAATCCGAAGAAGCCCTACGAGATGGAAGGCTTCGTCAACTCCGAGAAGTCGGTGAAGGGTCTGGAGTTCTACAAGGCGCTCTATGATTGCTGCACCCCGCCCGGCGCCTCGAACAGCTATATGGGCGAAGGCGTCGACGCCTTCAAATCCGGCCAGGTGGCGATGCACATGAACTTCGCCTTCACCTGGCCTGGCCTGCAGAAGGACGAGAATGTCGGCGGCGACAAGATCGGCTATTTCGCCAATCCCAAGGGTCCCGACGGCGACCAGTTCGCCCAGCTCGGCGGCCAGGGCATCTCGGTGGTCTCCTATTCCGACAAACAGGAATCGGCGCTGAAATACATCAAGTGGTTCGCCAACAAGGACGTGCAGGCCAAGTGGTGGTCGCTGGGCGGCTATTCCTGCCTTAACGCGGTGGTCAAGGACCCGAAGTTCCCGGCCAGCCAGCCCTATGCGCAGACCTTCCTCGACTCGATGGCCATCGTGAAGGACTTCTGGGCCGAGCCGAGCTACGCACCACTGCTGCAGGCCTCGCAGAAGCGCTTCCATGACTATGTCGTGGCCGGCCAGGGTTCGGCCAAGGACGCGCTCGACGGCCTGGTCAAGGACTGGACGCAGGTGTTCCAGGACGACGGCAAGATGTAAGGCTCCTCCCGGGCCAGACCGCAGCGTCCCGTGCCGCCCTTGGCACGGGACGCAGTTCAGATAAATTCCATCGCAGAGACATCCAAGTGACCGATGCAGGACTGACCATGCTCAATCGGACTGCGGACAACGTTGCCCGGGCCACGCCGGAGCCGTTGGCCCGCCGGGTCCGGGGCATCAGCGACAAGGGCCTCGCCTGGCTGTTCATCTCGCCGACGATCCTTTTGCTGCTCGCCATCAACATCTTCCCGCTGTTCTGGGCGATCTATCTGTCCTTCACCAACTACCGCGCCAACCGCCCGAACGAGGTGGTGAAGAACCTGGGGCTTGCCAACTACAAGCGCATCCTGACCGACCAGGACATCTGGATCGCCATGCAGACGACGGCGCATTTTGTCTTCTGGACCATCCTCCTGCAAACGGTGATCGGCTTCACGCTGGCCTGGCTGATCGACCGCAAGTTCCGCGGCCACGCCTTCTGGACGACCATCATCCTGGTGCCGATGATGCTGTCGCCGGCGGTGGTCGGCAATTTCTGGCGCTTCCTCTACGAGCCGCAGATCGGCCTGTTCTCCTATGTCATCTCCTTCGTCACCGGCATTCCGCCGACGAATGTGCAAATGCTGTCGAACGTCGACCTGGCGCCGTGGTCGATCATCATCGTCGACACCTGGATGTGGACGCCTTACGTGATGCTGATCTGCCTCGCCGGCCTGCGCTCGATCCCCGAATACATCTACGAGGCGGCCGAGGTCGACCGCGCCTCCAACTGGCGCCAGTTCTGGTCGATCACGCTGCCGATGGCGCTGCCCTTCATCATGCTGGCGGTGCTGTTCCGTGGCATCGAGAACTTCAAGATGTTCGACATGGTCAATCTCTTGACTGGCGGCGGGCCGGGCTCGACCACCGAGGTCGCGTCGATCACGCTGAAGCGGCAGGCCTTCGAGAGCTGGCGCACCGGCTATTCCTCGGCCTTCGCCATCATCCTGTTCGTCGCCGTGTTTGGCCTGGCCAACATCTACGTCAAGGCGCTCAACAAGGTGAAGCAGAGATGAGCCTGACATCAGCCCATTCCGTCGTCGCGCCCTCGGCGAATTCGAAGCTGGTCGCCGGCACGATCATCGTCGCCTATGCGCTGATCTCGATCGTGCCGCTGCTGTGGATCTTCGCCACCAGCTTCAAGACGCCGCCGGATTCGATCGCCTATCCGCCGAAGATCGTGTTCCAGCCGAGCATCGAGGGGTATTGCAACCTGTTCACGACGCGCACCCGGCAGACGCCGGAATACATCAACTCGCTCGGACCGGCGACCGGCTTCTGCGACGAGACGGTGCGCAAGCGCAACATGGTGATCGCGGGGCCGTCGAACTTCTTGCCGCGCTTCGTCAATTCGCTGATCATCGCCTTCGGCTCGACCTTCTGCGCGGTGTTCCTCGGCACGCTGTCGGCCTACGGCTTCTCGCGCTTCAAGGTGCCGCTCGCCGACGACCTTCTGTTCTTCATCCTGTCGACGCGCTTCATGCCGCCGATCGCGGTCGCCATCCCGATCTACCTGATGTACCGCGAGATCGGCCTCTCCGACACCGCGCTCGGCATGATCCTGCTCTACACCGCGGTCAACGTCTCGCTCGCCGTGTGGCTGCTCAAGGGCTTCATCGACGAGATCCCGCGCGAGTATGAAGAAGCGGCGATGATCGACGGCTATACCAGGCTGCAAGCCTTCTGGCGCACCGTGCTGCCGCAGGCGACCACCGGCATCGCCGCGACCGCCATCTTCTGCCTGATCTTCGCCTGGAACGAGTACGCGTTTGCCGCGCTCCTGACCTCCGGCACGGCACAGACCGCGCCGCCCTTCATCCCGACCATCATCGGCGAGGGCGGCCAGGACTGGCCGGCGGTGGCCGCGGGCACGACGATCTTCCTGGTGCCGATCCTGGTCTTCACCATCCTGCTCCGCAAGCAGCTCTTGCGCGGCATCACCTTCGGCGCGGTGCGCAAATGATGAACAGTCAGCAAGTGTGGAACCAGCGCTGGGGCAGCGTCCCTTCTCCCCGTTCACGGGGAGAAGATGCTGGCAGGCAGATGAGGGCCAGCGCCGACATATGTCTCAATGAGGGGCGTTTGCGCCGCCCCTCATCCGACCCTTCGGGCCACCTTCTCCCCGTGAACGGGGAGAAGGAAGGCGGTGTCGCATGAGCCGCACTGTTGTCTCCAAGCGCTCCTCATGGCCTCGCTGGGCAAGGCGCGGCCTGCTGGAGAACATCGCCACCGCTATTATCGCCATCGGCTTCCTGATGCTGTTCCAGCCCTTCGCGCTGTCGCTCTACACCTATTCCTTCATCACCATGCTTGCAGGCACCTTGATGTTCATCATCGTCTCGAAATTCCCGGAGTAGGAC
>NZ_RZSG01001449.1:0-555 GCF_003997725.1 Mesorhizobium sp. M4A.F.Ca.ET.050.02.1.1 | reverse complement strand
CTGCTGCACCGTTCGGTCAACGAGTATGACGGGCGCCGCTACTGCGTCTTCATGGACATCATCCGTCCATCCCCGTTCCCCGGCCTCATCGCCGGCCTGCTCGCCATCGTTTCGGTCAGCGTCGAACGCATCAATTCCCTGTTCTACAAGAACTGGAAGATGATCGGCTCCAGCAAGCCGAAGAAGGCCGAGGCGAACTGAGCTTCGACAGGACCTCGCCAATCCGCCTTGAACCAACGTCCAATGGCGCCGGCCGGCAGCCACCTTTAGAACGCCAGAGCAATTCTGGAACGATTGCGTAGCGATTTTCCGTCCCGAATTGCGCAAAATCAATACGTGTCGGGGTCAGCGTTCTATATCGAAAGCTGAACTGCCTTGGGTGTCGAATATTTTCTAGCCAACGTGACGACTGAGCGGGAGGAGGTCCCGCTTACGGGAGGGTCAGGTTGATCGGTCGGCAATCAGTCGTGCATGCAGATCTTGTCCAGGCCTCGATCGCCAGAAGCGGCGCGGCCCATTCGGCACTGGTCGCCTCATGGCGACGTTCTCTCCAAC
>NZ_RZSG01001448.1:0-557 GCF_003997725.1 Mesorhizobium sp. M4A.F.Ca.ET.050.02.1.1 | reverse complement strand
CTCGTGCGCGACCTTGACGATCGGCACTACTTTGTCGACCGCTGCCTGGCTTTCCCATTCGACGATGGTGACGAGGTTGAACTCGCCCGGCCCGGAGAACTGCTCGAGCAGGAAATCCTGCACGAAGCCCTCCTGCCGGCGCAGCAGTTCATGGGTCATCCGGACCTTGCCGATGATCTCCTCGCGGGCTTCAACCGGGACGACGAACTTATCGACCCGGAACACGCTGCCATTGCCTTGATTTTTATTGCTCATTTCGATCTGTCTCCGTTTGGGAAAAGCTCATTTCGCAGGGGCTCGGAGACGGTTTGCAAGCTCAAGATAGGTTGAGGTCAAGGGGAAATTTTGCGCCGACTTCCCCTTCTCCTCCTGTGGGAGAAGGTGGATCGGCGCGCAGCGCCGAGACGGATGAGGGGTGCTGGAAGATCGGCTGCCGCGATTTCAACATATCGCCAAGCTGGAACACCCTCATCCGTGGCCTTCGGCGACACCTTCTCCCACACGGGGAGAAGGAAGAGGCGCTAACTGACCTCCGACGTCCTTCTCCGTACGATGAC
>NZ_RZSG01001447.1:0-558 GCF_003997725.1 Mesorhizobium sp. M4A.F.Ca.ET.050.02.1.1 | reverse complement strand
CTCGATGGCGTCCTCGATGGTCGGCTCGTTGACGTCGATCTTCTGGAAGCGCCGCACCAAGGCGCGGTCCTTCTCGAAGAACTGGCGGAACTCCTTGTAGGTGGTCGAGCCGATGCAGCGGATGGCGCCCGACGACAGCGCCGGCTTCAGCAGGTTCGACGCGTCCATGGCGCCGCCTGACGTGGCCCCTGCCCCGATCACGGTATGGATCTCGTCGATGAACAGCACCGCGCCGGGATAGTCCTCGAGTTCCTTGACGACCTGCTTCAGCCGCTCCTCGAAGTCGCCGCGATAGCGCGTGCCGGCGAGCAGCGTGCCCATGTCGAGCGCGAAGATAGTGGCGTTGTGCAGCACCTCGGGCACGTCGCCCTCGACGATGCGCTTGGCCAGACCCTCGGCGATCGCCGTCTTGCCGACGCCGGGATCGCCGACATAGAGCGGGTTGTTCTTGGAGCGGCGGCACAGCACCTGGATCGTGCGGTTGATCTCCGACTCGCGGCCGATCAGCGGATCGATCTTGCCGGCCTTGGCCTTGTTGTTGAGGTTGATGCAATAAGC
>NZ_RZSG01001446.1:0-560 GCF_003997725.1 Mesorhizobium sp. M4A.F.Ca.ET.050.02.1.1 | reverse complement strand
GGCCGGACCGGTCAGCTTGAGCGAGCCGCCAAGCTCGGCGTCGACGCCCCGGCCCTGGATGAATATCTGATTTGGCGCGTTGACGGTGACGTCGAGGGCAAGACCGCCGCCGCCACCGCTGCCGCCGCTGGCGGAAGCCGGGCGCAGCGCCTTGTCCTGCGCGCGCACCGCGGCCGGCGCGCCCTTGTGCCTGACGTTGAGCGCCGCCAGCGAGCCCGGCAGCTTCTCGGGAACGGTGATGACGGTCTTGGCCAGGATGATTGTGCCTGCGACCACCGGCGCCGAGACAAGCGGCCCCTTGATGGTCAGGTCGCCGCCAAGATTGGCGGTCACCACCCGGCCGTCCGTGTAGCGGCCGTCGGTCAGCTTGACCGAAAGATCGGCCGGGAACCCTTGCGCCGGATTGATGCCGACCGTGCCGCTGGCCGACAGGCTGCCGCGCGTCGACAGCGTGCCGGTCAGACGATTGATCCTGGCCACGCCGGCGCCGATCGAGACGTCGGCGGCGATATCGTTGACGGCAAGGCCTGTCGCTGAGCGGCACCGCCAACGTCAATGTC
>NZ_RZSG01001445.1:0-564 GCF_003997725.1 Mesorhizobium sp. M4A.F.Ca.ET.050.02.1.1 | reverse complement strand
GTGTGCCTGGCCGAAAACGCCGCCGCCGCCGCCCGCGACGGCAGGTCGAGCTTGAGCAGGATGTTGGCGACGTGACGCTTGACCGTGTGTTCGCTGAGGCTGAGCTCTGCGGCGATCGCGGCGTTGCTCTTGCCGTCGGCGATCAGGTTCACCACCTCGCTTTCCCGCGCCGTCAGCGTCGCCGACTCTGCTGGCCTGGCCTTCGGCCGGCAGGCCGGCTCCAGATGCTGTTCCGAGGTCGCCTGCACCACCGGCAGCGGCTCGTCCAGCTCGTCGAGGCTGATGCGGCCGGCCTCAGTGAAATGCAGGCCCGAGCCCACGGTGAGATCGGCAACCAGCCGCGAGGCAAGGATGTCGCCGCGCCCGGCATGGCTGGCGAGCTGCATGGTCACGCGCGCCGTCAGCCCGACCGGCTGGCCGCGCAGCTCGATCTCGCCGACATGCGCCCCTTGCGCGCTCGCCACGCCGATCTGCTGCGCCGCCTCGCGCAGCGCCGCCGCGCAGCGCACGGCGCGCGCCGGCCCGTCGAAGCGCGAGACCATCAACTCGCCATGCGTGCCGGCG
>NZ_RZSG01001444.1:0-566 GCF_003997725.1 Mesorhizobium sp. M4A.F.Ca.ET.050.02.1.1 | reverse complement strand
GGCGTTGGATGAGTGGGCGGCGCGCGTAAAAACCTGGGCGGAGGGCAAGCAGCCGGCCGACCTGCCGCGCGTCGATGCCAAAATCGACGCGCCGGTCAAGCCGCGCGACGTGTTCGCCTATTTCATCACCGAGGGCAAGGTGCGCGCACCGTTCGGCGCCATGGCGCTGATGAAGCGCGTGACGGGCTGACGCGGCAAAATCTCGGTATCTTCGCGGATATCGTAACGGTATCGACACTTCCTTGCGGCACTAATAGCCGACGCCAGAGCAGACTCTGGCGCCGCCGCCGGCAAGGACAGGGCATGCTGCTCGACTACAATTCAATGCTGCTGGCGGTCGGCTTTTCCGCCGCCTGCCTCAGCATGACGTTGTTCGGCACATGGCTGACCGCCCGCTCCGACAGTTTCCTTCTGACCTGGGCCATCAGCGTGCTGGTGATCGTCGGCGAGGTGTTCGTCTATGACGCCTATATCGAAGCCCCTGGGCCTGTCCTCGGCGTTCTGACGCTGGCACTTCTGCTGCTCGGCTTTTCGGTGATGCTGGGTGCCGCCCACCAGTTCAGGAC
>NZ_RZSG01001443.1:0-566 GCF_003997725.1 Mesorhizobium sp. M4A.F.Ca.ET.050.02.1.1 | reverse complement strand
GCTATATCTTTTCCAAAAATCTGCGCAGTTCTGCACCAGCCGCAAGGGTCGACGCCACCGTCGCCGTAGCATGACAGGCGAAAGCGCAGCGCAACGCGCGTCGCCGATTCTGCCTTTTTGTGAGGGATTCGCGGGCTCGTCCTGCGCAGCTGTGCACCGCGAAGCAGGGTGGCGGAGAGGATGGGATTCGAACCCACGAGAAGCTTTTGACCTCTACTCCCTTAGCAGGGGAGCGCCTTCGACCACTCGGCCACCTCTCCGTTGCGCCGCTGGATAAAGAAAAGCGTCGGCACAATCAACAAGCCGGCGTCATTATCGCGGAAAAATCGGCGCTTCGCCGCAGTGCCGCTTCGCCATGCGGCGATTCTGCGGCAATTCCCTGGCCGGCGACTCGGCCCGCGCGCCGCAATTCTGACGGTCCAGCGCCGGATTCGGGCCGTCCGGCATCGGATTCGCACCTATTGCGGGGGGCTGCGAGCGCCTCGATAGTTAACGAGAGCTTTCTGAGTGAGGCCAAATCGTGTCATTTGTGCAACAACGCTCGTGGATAGCGCTCGGACAGCCCG
>NZ_RZSG01001442.1:0-569 GCF_003997725.1 Mesorhizobium sp. M4A.F.Ca.ET.050.02.1.1 | reverse complement strand
GTGCCGGAGGCAAGGCAGGAACCTTCGCCCACGACGCCGGACGTGATGGCCGAGTCCACGCCGGAGGTGGCCAAGGGCGTTGCCGTCCCTGCCGGCGGCCCAGTTGCCGGCCCGACTGGACAGAGCCCGAAAGCGGCGGTGGGCGACCGGGCGACGGCCAGCGAGACGCAGCCGCAGCACGACCATTGGTACTTCAACGCCGGCGGCGATGAGGCACGGCATCAGGACCATGCATCCGGCAAGGCCGAGGCGGCGGAGCCGGCGTCGCCAGCCGAAGCGCCTCGGCAGGCCGCCGCCGCGCCGGCCGCCGGGCGGACGATCGATCGGTCGGCGCCGCCGCTGCGCTTCGTCTGGCGCACCGACGCTGACGGCAAGTTCAGCGCATTGTCGGCCGAATTCGCCGAGATCGTCGGCAAGCCCGCCGCCGACGTGATCGGCCGCCGCTTCAAGGATGTGGCCACCACTTTCGGCCTCGATGCCTCGGGCGAGATCGCCGGCCTGCTCGAACGCCGCGACACGTGGTCCGGCCGCTCGGTGCTGTGGCCGGTTGCCGGCACCGATCTCAAGAT
>NZ_RZSG01001441.1:0-571 GCF_003997725.1 Mesorhizobium sp. M4A.F.Ca.ET.050.02.1.1 | reverse complement strand
GTGCCACGCACAAGCTTGACACCGCCTAAATCTCCGTTTAATCAGCGCGCCAACACCGGGCCGCAATGCCCGGTGGTTTTCTTTATGCGCAAGGCAGACGGAAGTTCGATTGTTTCTTCCCCGGCCTTGTTAACTGACGTGTCCCGTGGGTTTTCCGTCGCGTTGCGTGGAAAACCCTGTCAGGTCTCGAAAACGGAGGCCAGAGGAGGGCGCGTTTCCTTCACTCGGAGCATGAGGTTCCGGGTGTATTGTTTTGAAAGGGAATGCGATGAGCAAGCGCGAATCCGCGAAATACAAGATCGACCGCCGTCTCGGCGAAAACATCTGGGGCCGCCCGAAGTCCCCGGTCAACAAGCGTGAATACGGCCCCGGCCAGCACGGCCAGCGCCGCAAGGGCAAGCTTTCCGACTTCGGTCTGCAGCTGCGCGCCAAGCAGAAGCTGAAGGGCCACTATGGCGACGTTTCGGAAAAGCAGTTCCGCAAGGTCTATGAAGAGGCGGACCGCCGCAAGGGCGACACCTCGGAGAACCTGATCGGCCTGCTCGAGTCGCGTCTCGACGCGGTCGTCTAC
>NZ_RZSG01001440.1:0-571 GCF_003997725.1 Mesorhizobium sp. M4A.F.Ca.ET.050.02.1.1 | reverse complement strand
GTGGGCCTATGACGGCAAGCCGGTTTACACCTTCGTCAAGGACAAGAAGGCCGGCGATGTGAGCGGCGACGGCGTCGCCGGCGTCTGGCACATCGTCAAGGCCGACTGAGTTCGGCTCGAGACTGGCCGAATATAGACTGGCTGCCGGATACATCCGGCGGCCAGTTCCGCCATGCCAGTGATGCTCGTCGCACCAGCTTCGATCGGCATTGCCACTGCACTGAATCGCTTGAATGGGAGGGCTCGGTCCGGTGGCTCGATACACTGGCGGCCCTTCCCGAAATTATGTGATCTTCTCCATACACTCTAAGAGTGTATTGCCGCGGACGTCCCCGCATTTTGGCCGCTTGCCCTTGACCGATTGCAAAAGCACGGCCATGTGAGCGACGAAAAAGAACGCGTCGTGCGCAGTGGAATTCTTCCGCCGCCCCACAGCTGATATGAGACCTCATGGACGTCGTCGTCGTCGAATCGCCGGCCAAGGCAAAGACAATCAACAAATATCTCGGCAAGAACTATCGGGTTCTGGCCTCGTTCGGCCATGTCCGCGATCTGCCGGCCAAGGATGGCT
>NZ_RZSG01000143.1:0-10521 GCF_003997725.1 Mesorhizobium sp. M4A.F.Ca.ET.050.02.1.1 | reverse complement strand
CAGGGAAGAGAAGATAACCGCCGGTGTGACGATGCTGACATCGACGAGGCCCTTGCCCACGGTTTCGGCTACGTGCAGGCCGAAGAACATGAAAGCGATGAAATTGAAGAAGGCCGCCCAGAATACCGCGTAGTGCGGCCTGAGCACTCGGGTGGAAACGATGGTCGCGATCGAATTGGCGGCATCGTGCAGGCCGTTGAGGAAATCGAAGAACAGCGCCACGGCAACGAGGCCGACCAGCAGGGGAAAAGCGATCGTGGTGTCCATCGCCTACACGTTCTCGATCACGATGCCGCTGATCTCGTTGGCGACGTCCTCAAACCGGTCGACGACCTTTTCCAACTGGCCATAGATCTCCGAACCGATCAGATAGGCCATTGGATCGCTGCGGCCGTGCCGCTTGAAAAGATCCTTGAGGCCCTGCTCGTGCAGGTCGTCGGCGCGGCCCTCGACACGCATGACCTCTTCGGCGATGGCGTTGAGGCGCGCGGCATTTGCGCCGACCTTGCTCAGTAGGGGAATCGCTTCGGCGACCAGCCGGGCGGCCTGGGCGATGACCCCGCCCATTTCCCGCATTAACGGATCGAAGGCCGCCACCTCGAACAATTTCACCGTCTTTACGGTCTTGTGCATCATGTCGATGGCGTCATCCATCGACTGGATCAGGTCCTTGATGTCGCCGCGGTCGAAGGGCGTGATGAAGGAGCGCCTGACGGCAAGCAGGACCTCGGCCGTTATGC
Source organism: Mesorhizobium sp. M4A.F.Ca.ET.050.02.1.1 (assembly GCF_003997725.1). Lineage (NCBI taxonomy): Bacteria > Pseudomonadati > Pseudomonadota > Alphaproteobacteria > Hyphomicrobiales > Phyllobacteriaceae > Mesorhizobium > Mesorhizobium sp. M4A.F.Ca.ET.050.02.1.1. The sequence goes on along the minus strand of NZ_RZSG01000143.1, from coordinate 9,781 downwards.
CGTCGGCATCGTTTTCGAGATCGACGATCTTTTGGCACCAACGGTCGATTTCCTTGCCCTGGAGCAGCTCTTCGAGGGCCTCGGCGCCGCCGACCACTGTGCGCGAATGCCGCTCGAACAGATCGAAGAAGCGATCTTCGCGCGGCAACAGTCTGCGAAACCAACCCAGCATCTTGTCCTCCCAGTTTCCGTCTGTCCCACATAGCGCCATGCGACACGGGAAAACAGCCGGCTTAAAAAATGCGGACGAGATTCGATTACGACAGTGTCTCACCGTCTACATACTGGCGCGACCAAGACGCGTATCGAAGGCAATCCCGAATCGGGTGCATGTCGAGCGCCAACCTCACCATGCGCATGGCTAACCGCCGCTTCACGAGCCCGACCCATGACTCTCAAAGAAGTTCGACAACCGCGTCCGTATGACCGCCATTTACAACGGTCTGGTACAACGTGATCAAAATGCACAAGACACTGAAGATGACGCCGGCAATGGCGGCAAGACGCTCTGGTCGACGGAAGGCCATTGCGAGAAGATGGACGCCGTGGCACCCCCAAGCACGGCCCAAAAGAAGGGCTGCCTAAGCGGGCGACTATCTTCCCTTGTCTTTGCGGACTATCGAGAGCTTCGGCCCGTGAGCTTCCCGAATGATCTTGGCGGCTTCGTGGATGGTGATCCCACACTTGCGGGCGTAGTAGGCCGCTTCCGCTACAAGTTCGGCTTCTACCGGCTCTTCAACGGCATGCTTGGCCTTAAGTTTTGCCTTCTTGCCCATGACGCGAATCATAGCACATTATGGGCCTTGGATGAACGACCGCTTCGGCGGGTGGTCGAACTGAGATACACTGGGCACGCCGAGACGTCCTCGATCATGATCGGCAGCGACGGTGGTAACCACGACTACAACCAGCGACTATGATGCAGGGGGAGCGCTGACCTATCGCGCCAGCGCGAGTGTCAGTGCCGACGCCCGATCGAAAACGACGTCCATCGACTGGGATGGCAACGGAACACAGATACCATCCTGACTGATGGCACCGCCTCCCGGCCAGAACGGCACAGCGGTCAACACATCGATCGAAACCGATGGGACCGGCAACCTTCTGGAACAGCGCATCGTTCATCTCGGGGCAAATGGACACCCCGACGCGATCAATATCGACATTCGAAAAGATGGGGCAACTGTTGCTGCTTCGGCCGCCTCGATCCAGGTCGGTTCCGGCATTGCCGTTACCGTCACCGGCAGCAACGATCAGATATCGCTTGGCCAGAACAGCTCGGTCGCCGTGATCGGTTCAAATGACAAATACATGTTCGTGTCCGGTTCCGGAAGCGACACGATTTCGGACTCTCAGTTGTCCAACTCTCCGAATGAAAATGACGAACTGGATCTCGGCAGCGGCATCGATTGGAACGAGCTCTGGTTTGCCCAACAGGGCACAACACCGTGGACCGGAAGGCGGCGACAAGCCGGACTCTTGTGCGCTTGCGATCTGCGCTCCCCCGGCAGCATCGAAGGAAGGGCGTGGGGCGTTGGTTGGACATGCCAGCAAAGTCGCCAAGCATGACGACGGGAAAATATGGTCGCGCCATGGCTGAAAGTCGCCGACTGCTGTGCCGACCCGCTTAAGTGTCCTGACAAGAGCGGCAGCGGTATCGGATCAGAAATTCACGAGGCTTTTCAATTGCTCGGGATTAACGCGCCTTTAAGGCTAAGTGCCTGTTTTTCCTGGGCGCCGTTACCGAACGGTTCCAACCGTTGGCAGCACGCTGGAAGCTTTTTTGCAGGCACCACAAACTGTTCCTCCGCTACGGGGAAGGGGTCAAAAATGGCGGTTTCTTTCGGAACCACGTCGCCGGCCGACCGTTGCCAGCCCGACGCAACCATTGATCGGAAGCTGGACTAGCGGCTGGAAAACGGCCCGTGAAAGCGTTTCCCCGAGAAGGCTTCGAGGGCATGCGGCTTTTCTCCGCCAAGGATCCAGTCGGCAAAATATCTGGCGAAGCCAAGGGCGATCGCGAAGCCGTGGCCGGTCCAGGCAAATCCATAGAGGGTGTTGTGCAAGGCAGCGGGCGTATCGACAATCGGGATGCCGTCGACCGCGCAAGTTTCGACGCGGGAAGCATCGACGTTCAGGAACGACGACTCGTCGATGAAGGGCAGGGTCGCGATGGCATCGGTCAAGCCGAGCGCTATCGAGCTCAGCGATCCTTTCCAATGCCCCTGGGCCGTATGAGCGACGCTGTAGCCTCCTGAAAGCATCAATGTCCCATCTGCAATCTGCTTCACGGATAGCTTACGATAGGCGTGACCCAGAAGATGATTGATCTTTTTGCCGTTCGGGTTGGTGACAAACATCATTTGCGGCATCTGGGTGGTGACGGGCATGATTTCCTGCGGCTGGAGAACGGGCTTCAGCAAGGCTAGCACGCCCTTGTTGGCGAGGAGGACGAGCTTTTCGCCGACAGGTACGACTTCGCCGCTCGCCAGCTTCACCCCCGTTGCTCTCCCATTGGTGTGGAGGATCTCAGTGACGCGCGAGCCGGTTCGCAAGGTTGCTCCTGCCTTGCGCGCCCGGCTTGCGAATGCCTGCGTGGCGAAGGTGTGGTCGCATACCCCGTCATCTGGGCAATAGACCGAGCCGATCAGATCGCCAGCCAACTCGGGCTCGCGCTCCAGCGTTTCATCGCGGTTCAGAAGTTGGGAAGGAACCCCTAGCGCGTTCTGCACCATTGCCATCGCTTCCATACTGCCGCGCACCTCATGTTCGTGCGCGCCATGCGGGATATTGAAGAGATGAAGGCCCCCGGTCCGGCGGTAGCCGACGCCGCCCTCGAACTGTTGCTGATACTGCGCCCAGAGCGGAAAGCCGACGGTCGCCATCGGCAGCTCGCGCAAGTCGCGGCCGTTTGCGCGCACGCCTCGTTCACCGGAGCCGCCCGAAGCGCCCGCGGCGATGTCGTCGGCCTCCAGCAGCGTAATCGTCCTGCCGGCCTGCGCCAGTTCGTAGGCGAGGCTCACACCGTAGATGCCGCCTCCAACGATCACGATCTCGGACACGGTGGACTGTGTGGCCATGGTGTTGTTTCCTTCTCGGGTATGTGTGGCTGTGAATATCGCATGCGCGGGTGCAGTCGGCTCACTTCCGGCCATTGCCGCCGGACAGGAATTGCCGGAAGCGGTCCGACGGGGCAGCGGAGAACATCTGGTCTGGAGGGCCTTCCACCTCGACCGCGCCTTTGTGCAGAAACACGACTTTGCTGGAGACCTCCTTCGCGAAGCCCATTTCGTGGGTAACGACGAGCATCGTCCTTCCTTCTTCGGCGAGCGCGCGCATCACGCGCAGGACCTCGCCGACCAGTTCCGGGTCGAGCGCGGAGGTCGGTTCGTCGAAAAGCATCACCTTCGGGTGCTGTGCCAGCGCACGGGCGATCGCCGCCCGCTGCTGCTGACCGCCGGACAAATGCGCGGGGTAATGATTGCGCTTGTCGGCAATGCCGACCTTTTCCAGAAGCGCCTCGGCTTCCTCCACACAATCGGAGCGAGACCGCTTCTGAACGTGCATCGGGGCCTCGATCAGGTTTTCGAGGATCGTCCTGTGGGACCAGAGATTGAAGTTCTGAAACACCATGCCGATGCGCGCGCGCATGCGCTGCAACTGGCGCCTGTCGGCGGGCCGCGTCCTTCCGCCCGCCTGTGTCAGCCGGATGGTCTCGCCGCCGACTTCTACTTGCCCGCTATCGGGCGTTTCAAGCATGTTGATGCAACGCAGCATGGTCGACTTGCCCGATCCCGAGGAGCCGAGGATCGAGATCACGTCGCCTTCCATCGCCTCGAGCGAGATACCTTTCAGCACCTCTAAGGCGCCGAAGCTCTTGCGCAAATCCGTCAGGCGCACGGCCGGTTTGATCTGGTCGATCATAGGGGTGCTCCCTTGCCAGGTGCCGCCGCCGGCGGCGACCGCAGCTCGGCACTCAACGCGTATTCAGCCCATTGCACGCGCCGCGTGACGGTGAAATTGATGAAGAGATAGATCGCGGCCGCCACCATCAGGATTTCGATGGCGCGGAAGGATTCGGAGATAAGCTCCGTCGCCAGGCCAGTCACCTCCATCAGGGTGATGATCGAGGCCAGCGCCGTCGACTTTATCATCAGGATGAACTCGTTGCCGTACCCCGGCAAAGCGTGGCGCAGGGCCAGCGGGAACACGATGCGGCGATAGAGCGTGAAACTCGACATGCCGCATGCCCGCGCCGCCTCGATCTGGCCGGGAGGAACCGAGAGCAACGCGCCCCGGACGATCTCGCTGGAATAGGCAGCCGTATTCAAGGTCAAGGCGATGAGCGCGCACCAGTAGGGTTCGCGCAGGACGGGCCACAGAAAGCTGGCCCGCACGACATGGAACTGGCCGAGACCGTGATAGACCAGAAAGATCTGCACGAGCAGCGGCGTGGAGCGGAAGACGAAGACGTAGCAGGATGCGGGCCAGGCCAGGATGCGCAGACCTGACAGCCTGGCTAGGGCCAGGATGATGGCCAGAACGGCGCCAAGCGCCACGGAGGATACCGCGAGATGCAATGTCAGCGGCACGCCGGTCAGGAGCTTCAGCAGCGTCTGGTATAGGAACGGGATATCCATCAGGCCGGCCTCACGCCAACTGCGAGCCGGCTCTCGGCCCGGCGCAGGAGCCATGTCGAGATCGACGAAATGGCCAGATAGAGGACGGCGGCGGCGAAGAAGAAGGTGAATGGCTGGCCGGTCGATCCGGCGCCGATCTGCGCCTGTCGCAGGATTTCAACGAGCCCGGTGACCGAGACCAGCGCGGATTCCTTCAAAACCAGCTGCCAGACATTGCCGAGACCAGGCAGCGCATGCCGCAGCACAAGGGGTGCGACGATCCGGTGGAATGTCGTCATAGGGGACATGCCGCATGCGATTGCCGCCTCGATCTCACCCAGCGAGACCGCGCGATAGGCGCCGCGCATGACTTCGGCCTGATAGGCTCCGGACACCAGCCCGATCGCCAGCGCACCGGCCATGAAGCCCGGCAGGCTGAAGAAACCCGAAAAGCCGAACAGACCGGCAAGTGGGGTCAGGATAGCGCTCGAGCCGAAATAGAAGAGATAGATGACGAGGATGTCGGGTATGCCGCGAAGCACCGTGGTGTAGGCATCGGCGACCAAGCGTGGAAGGATGCCTCCCTTGATCTTTGCCCATGCGCCGAAGCTGCCGGCCAGAAGGCCGAAGGCGTAGCCGGTCAAGGCTACCGCCAAGGTCATCATCGCGGCTTGAAGGAGCGCCGCCCCCCAACCGGCGGCACCGAAGCCCAGAACGAAGTCGGAAGCCGTCATCGCGGGTTCGTTTTCAGTTCTTCGCCGAGATGTCGACGCCGAACCATTTTTCCGTCAATGCCTTGTTGAAACCGTCGGCGTTGACGGCGTGGATGGCGGCATTGAATGCATCCTTCAATACGGTGTCGCTCTTGCGGAAAGCCACGCATGTTCCGCTGGCCAGGAGAAACGTCGGTCCGACGAGCTCCGCCTCTGCCATGTCTGGCCGTTTCATAGCCTCGGCGAGCACGGTGATGTTGGCCATGGTCAGGTCGATCCGACCCGCCAGGACGTCGAGATTGGCTTCGTCCTGCGTCTTGTAGGATCTGACCGTGACCACACCCTTCAGATACTCGTCGACGAACTTGCCGGCGGTCGTCGACCCCTGGATGCCGAGGACTTTCCCCTTGAGCGCCGTGTCGAGCTTTTCGATAACGTCCTTGGCGTCCTTCGATCCCGCCGCATTGTCGCGAAGGTCGAACTTGTCGTGCCAGGGCAGGGCCTCCGCGAGCCCGCTGCCCTTCATCGCCAGGAAAGCGTTGGGCGCGGTGGAATAGGGATCCGAGAACGCGGCCACTTGCGCCCTCTCGGGCGTCACGCCCATGGAGGCGATGATGGCATCGAATTTTCCGGCGTTCAGCGCCGGCAGCATCCCGTCCCAGTTCTGCGCGACGATCTCGCATTGCGCCTTCATGCGCTTGCACAACTCCTTGGCAAGATCGATTTCGTAACCGGCAAGCGTGCCGTCCGGGAGCGTATAGTTCCAAGGCGCATACGCGCCTTCGGTTGCGATGCGGATATGAAGCGTGTCCTGCGCCCAGACTTCACCAGACCAACAAAGGCCGGCCAGCGATATCGCCGCCGCCACGATGGCATTTCTGATCATGTAAGGTTTCCTCTCTTGTTATGAAGCGCCCGCAACCTCGCCGCCGACGATAGGAAAAACAAATACCCTCATCCGGATGAGGCGATCTCGGATGCCTTTGCGGGACCGCAGTAATGGGTTGTTGCTTTCGACTATAGAGAAGAATCCGCCAAAACATTCCAATATGAAATGTTTCGCGGCGCATAGGTTTTTCCTATACGGTTCATCCAACGCGAACCCTCAGGGATGGCTTATGAACTACAAGCAACTCGAAGCTTTCCGAGCGGTCATGGAGGCGGGAACGGTCACCGGCGCCAGCGAGCTTTTGCATATCGCCCAGCCCTCGGTCAGCGCGCATATCTCGAACCTCGAGCATGCCCTGAAAATCCCGCTCTTCATTCGTCGGGCGGGCCGCCTCGTTCCGACGGCGGAAGCCATGCTCCTCAACGAAGAAGTCGGGCGGATCGTCAAGGGTATGGCGCGAATACGGCGCCTGGCCGGGGATATTCAGCAGCTGGAAGCCGGACGCCTGATGATCGGTGTCTATCCGGCGCTTGCGAGCATCGTCCTGCCGCGCTTCCTGAAGGCATTTGCCGGACGCCATCCGAAGGCCCGCATGAGCATCTTCCCCGCAGCCTCGCTGCGGATCGTGGAATTGACGGCGGGCAAGCAGATCGACCTCGGCCTCATTCAGATGCCGGTGGTGGATCCAGCCATCGCCTGCGACCTGATTTTCCAGACGGAATGCGTCTGCGTGGCGCCGCTCGACCACCCATTCGCCAATAACGGCGTGGTGCTCGCATCCCAGCTCGAAGGGCAGGAATTCATCGCACTTGGCCGCGAGGACCGTACGCGGCAGGACATCGAGCGCGCGCTCGATGACGCCGGCGTTGCCGTCGGCTACCGTTTCGAAACACCATTCGCCGATACGGCCTGCGCCCTGGTCGCACAGGGCCTGGGCGTGTCGATCGTCGACCCGTTCTCGGCCGCCCGATGGTCAGGCAAATTGACTATACGTCCTTTCAGCCCTCAGCTTCAGTGCCACATCTATATGACCCGAAACAGGGCCCAGGTCTCGTCCATGCTTCAGCAGGCCTTCGAGCGAGAGTTTCGAACCGCTCTGGAAGAGAATATAACCGGAAACACTCGTTTGTTTTAGAATGCGGCCCGACACTGCCTTGTCAAATCAGCAGCAGCCCCAAGCATTGCCTTTGCGGCCGAGGATGATGCGGTCGTGAACGGCAATGCTCAAGCGGACGGTCGAAAGGCGGTCGGGATAAGGTAGGCAGCGAGTTGCAGATTTCCCGAACCCTTCGCCGCGGCTCGTCATTGAGAATGCAGACGGCCTATTTGATTGGCATGCAGATGAACCCGTTCGGCATACCAGTCACACTCGTCAACGATAGCGCGCCGTTTAACGTAAATGCTTGTTTTTATTATCTGCCGTTATCATAGCGCGGTCAGTGGCTGCGCGAGACCCGTTCGCCAAAATAGTGGATTTGAAGTGGTAGCGGAAGACCGCTACATCGTAAGACCCACTATTGAGGGGGCGTTCGACAGCCTTATCCAGTCATTAAGCTTAGTGGCAGGTGCCATCACGACACGTCATACTGCTGCGCCAGCGAGTCGGAAAGCTGGTCGGCGAAACGGGCAGCGGCCACCGGCAGGGTGCGGCCCTTGAGTTGGCCGACATAGAGCATGCCAGCGGGCACGTCGCGCGGGTCGAGCGGCCGGGAGATCATATCACCGGTCATCGTCTGGTGGGACAGGCCAATTGGGAAATGGAAGGTGATGATATCCTCCGAGATAGCGTGGTTGCGCAGGAATTCGAAGCTGTCCGATTGAATCACCGGCTCCAGCTGCAGCGATGACGATTGCGCCCCGATGTCGAGCAGGTAGCGCACGCCGTAACTTGATGTGGGAAGCGCGATTGGATAGTCGAGGCAAGCGCGCAAGCGCACCGTCTCGTGAGAAGCCAGCGGATGATCGGGCCGCATAACCGCATGCACCGGCTGGTGCACCCGCATCAGCGTCATGAAAGCAGCCAGCCGAGTTGGCTCGTAGACGATGGCGATGTCGGCCGTGTGATCGACCAAGGCACGCTCGGCCTCCTCCCGGTCGCGCAGGTGCACTCCAAAGGTCACATTCGGATGTTCCTTGCGGTAGAGTGAGATCTGCATCGGCAAATGGTAGGGCAATAGCGCCTGGCTGCAGGCGATCGCCACATGGCCACGCCGGGCGCCAGCAAGGTCTGCAATCTGCGATTTCACGTGCTCCATATCGGATAACTGGTTGCGCATGTGCTGCACTAGAAGTTCGCCGGCGCTAGACAATCGCACGCCGTGAGGCAGTCGCTCGAAAATCGCAACGCCGAGCTCGGCCTCCATCGCCAATATACGCCGGTTGAGCGCCGTCGAGGTTATGGCGAGCAATTCTGCGGCGGCGCGGATCGAACCGGTCTTGGCCACCACATCGATATAGTGAGCGGAGTTCAGGTAACGCATCGGCAGCCTCCGGCACCACCGCTGCAATTCTTGCAGCAGGCTGAACAAAACATAGCACAAGACAGCAGCACCGTCATCGACATAATTAAACCTGTCGACATATGGGTGAAGAAATATCTTCAAGCGACATTGATCATTAAGAATTAATGAGAGGTTGGGCAATGAATTTGTTCCAAGATCTTCCAGTAACTTATCAAATCAAAAGGAGCAACCATGCGCTACATATCAATTGAAAGCTTAGCTTCTCTCGGTCTTGTTGCCTTGCAAATGTATCGGCGATTGCCTCCGAACAATGCGGCGACATGACCGCGTGATCGGGACTACCAGGTTATACTAGTCTATGTAGTGTAACCTCCAAGGTTAGTTCGATGAAAGTGTCTAGCGGATGTCGGAGAGCATAAAAGCTGCGGCTCTTTGGTGCGGCAATAACGATTCGCTAGTAAAGAAAAACCAGACATTTTAAATCTCTTGTGCGGAATTCCTGTTGGGCGTTAGTGCGCGGGTCGCGCGTATGTGCGCCGAGAGTACCATCACTTTTTCGCCCGCCGACCGCTGCCGCCTTCTAGCTGTGGTCATATGGCATAAGGTCCTTGAACAGAGCTTGGTTACGCCAAATGTCATGTTTCGATTTCTGGAGCAACCGAACAGTAGATGCCACTTCAACCTGAAGGAACGACTAGATGACGTCGACCACCTCTTCCAGACTTACCTTCCTTGTATTTACCGCCGGATGCATCGCATTGGCGTTACTCTTCCACTACGCACCGGCTGGGGATTTTCCCTCGAAATATGCCAGGACCGCCCGGGCGGCGCTGGCCGCGCAACCGACGCGCATAGACATCGACAACGAGGCGCACGCGATCCGCTTCTACATCGACGGCAACCAGGTCGCCGTGCTCGACGCGACTGGTTTCAAGCCATGAGGCCACAGAGCCAGGAGAGCAAAACCGTCAGGAAATTCGTTATGTCAGGGCTGTTCGTCGTGCTTGCCCTGTCGCAGACGGCGGAGGCCCAGAAGAAAGTCCCGGTGACGCAGGAAGTTGCCGCCAAGACCGAGCAGGCCAAGCCGCCGCTGGACAA
>NZ_RZSG01001439.1:0-574 GCF_003997725.1 Mesorhizobium sp. M4A.F.Ca.ET.050.02.1.1 | reverse complement strand
CTGTTAGAACCGCGCGAAGAACTTCACGCGGCGACACCAAATCAATATCGAAACATCCGGGAGGCTAGACGTCCGATAAATTGCACGGATCGCCTTTGACGGTCGATTTGGCGGCAAAGAAGGCGGCGCAAGTCACTTTAAGTGACAGATTGTAATTTAGCGACGCAAAATGGACTATTTGGCTGGGATTGCCTTCATGGAAGCAAGCAGCCTTTGCAGCGTGCGGATTGTCGAGCCGTCAGCCATTCCATCGACCAGCCGCGGCCGGAAATGCCGCTGAAAAGCCTCGACGACGATTTCGGTCTGGCGGTCGAACATACCGGATATCTCCGCACCGTAGCCATAAAGCGCCAGCATCGACTGCAGCGCCTCGACATCGCTCCCCGTGTCGCCGGTTTTCAGCGTCGCGCCCTGCCTGACCGGCGCCGGCGGCACGAGATGGCCGATGCCGGCCGCAAACAGGGTCTTCCAGGGGAATTTCTCGCCCGGATCGACTTTGCGACCCGGCGCCACATCGGAATGGGCGAGCACGCGCTGCGCCGCAATGGAATGGCGTTGCACGATGCCTTTGCAC
>NZ_RZSG01001438.1:0-576 GCF_003997725.1 Mesorhizobium sp. M4A.F.Ca.ET.050.02.1.1 | reverse complement strand
TATCCGAGCCGCGTCGTCGCCACTGACCTCAAGAACCCGGACTTCGCCGCCCTTGCCCGCGCCTATGGTGGCCACGGCGAGACGGTTGCGAAGACCGCCGATTTCGCGCCGGCCTTCGAGCGCGCGCGCGCCAGCGGCAAGCCGGCGATCGTCGAGATCAGGCTCGATCCCGAGGCGATCACGCCGACCCGCACGCTGACGCAGATACGCGACAAGAGCTAGACGCGAAAGGGCAGCCTGCTGACCTTCTGCCGGCTGCACGCAAAGGGGATGAACCGCCCTTTGCGTCTTACATAGCCTTCTCGATCTGGCCGCGGATCTCGCCGTCCTTGTTGGCGGCGGTGTGGACGTTGACGTAGTACTTGCCGGCCTCAAGGTCTGCCGCCTGCGCATCGGTCAGCGTGGCCGATCCCTTGATCGGGCTCTTGAGCTTCTTGAACGGGATTACGGGTCCCGCGCTCGCGCCCATCGCGGCCGGGCCGTGAATGTGTGCCGCCGTCGCCGGTCCGCTGAGGCCGGAATATTTGACGTTCCAGCTCAGCTTCTTCTTGGCGGTGTCGAAGGTGAATGTGGCGG
>NZ_RZSG01001437.1:0-576 GCF_003997725.1 Mesorhizobium sp. M4A.F.Ca.ET.050.02.1.1 | reverse complement strand
GACAGATGCCGGGCGGCGCGGTGCTGCAAGCCTGATGTCGCGCTCGACGACGACGTCGGTCGGGCCGCCGATCAGGATGAGGTGTTCAATGTCGTCGCGGCGCACCAGCACCAACCGGCGGTGACTGTCGACCGCCGTGGCGTCCATGACGGCCAGCCTGGTCTTGCGGTTGCGGCCGCCGGCGACGAATGTCCCGAACGTCAGGCTGCGCACCAGCTTGATGATGAGGAGAACGACCACCAGCAGAACGAGCGCGGCAAACGTCCACAGGATTGCGGCGACATAACCAGGACCCGCCACGCTATCCAGCCACTGCAGCATCGGTGCACCGCCCTTTTTTGAGGTGACGCGACACTAAACCGTGCGGACCAGCCGCCGCAAGTTGGCATCACGCTTCGTGAACAGTTTGAAACACGAATCCATTGCCCGGCGCCATTTTTATCTGACATTTGCCGCCGGGGCCTTTTCCGCTACAGGAGAATGTGATTCAACCGGCCGTCCGCGGGGTGTCGGGCACCGGAATCACGAGCAGGGGGCACATGGCCAAGGAAACGCGCGGCGATTTCTATCCGGTAC
>NZ_RZSG01001436.1:0-577 GCF_003997725.1 Mesorhizobium sp. M4A.F.Ca.ET.050.02.1.1 | reverse complement strand
GCCCTGCTCCTCGATATAGGTGAGCAGGCGGCGCGCGCGGCGCAGCGAGTGCGAGCCATAGGCGCGCGCGATCGCCGCGTCGCTCGGGCACGGCCGGCCCTCCTTGGCCGCGCGGGCGATCATCATGAAGACGCCCTGCATGTCCTCGGGCAGCAGCGAGGCGCGCACCGAGACGTCGCGCCAGGCATCGTCCTCCGCCATTTCGGAGCCGAGGCCGGCCCGCGCCCGCGTCAGCATGCGGCGGAACTCGGCAAGGTCGGGCACGACCGAGGCCAGCCCCTCGATGCGGCAGCGGACGACAAACTCCTGATAGAGCACGCCGACGACGCGAAAACCCGCGTCGGGCTCGGCCAGCACGGCGCCGAGCACGCGGTCCATCCGTTCGCGCCGCTCGGCCAGGTCCTCGGCGCTCGGTGCCGGCTCGGCCGGCTCGGGGCGAATCTCCAGCGCCGCCGACTTCGCCGCCATCAACTGGTCGAGCAGGTCGGGCGAGGGCGCCCGGCGCAGCGGCCGCACCGTCTCGGGCGGCGGCGCGGCGAGGATGATCGCGCGCGCGTCCTCCAACGCGGCCTCCGGC
>NZ_RZSG01001435.1:0-578 GCF_003997725.1 Mesorhizobium sp. M4A.F.Ca.ET.050.02.1.1 | reverse complement strand
CGACCCCGCCGACGGTTCCGGCGGAAACGCCCCCTGCCGCGCCTGCGGCGGAACCCGCCAAGCCCGCGGAAGCGGCCCCTGCCCCGGCTGCCGAGCCGGCAAAGCCGGCCGAGGCGACGCCTGCAGAAGCCAGCCATGTCATCGTCGCCGGCGACACCTTCTGGGATTTGGCGAAGAAGGCCTATGGCGACGCCACCAAGTGGAAGCTGATCTCGGGCGCCAACAAGGATTACGAGCCGCATCGGCTGCCGATCGGCGGGACGCTCACCATCCCGCCCGCGGCAGGAGCTATTTCGCCGCGGCAGGTCGGAGGCCCACCCGGGCAACGGGCGGGCTTCTGCTTTCGGGCCAGGGCGCCGCGAGGTGCGGCCAGACGCAGCATTGAAAACCGCCGCCGCATCGTTAGTTTCGCCGCGCCACCGCCGGTTTCGCGGTTCCCGGAGATCCTGATGACGCTGTCCAGCCCACTCGCCCCCAAAGCCGCGAAGACGGCCGGCCCGCTGCCGGCGGGTTCCGTGCGGGTCAAGGCCGGCAAGGTCGGCGTCATGCTGATCAATCTCGGCACGCCCGACGGCACC
>NZ_RZSG01001434.1:0-579 GCF_003997725.1 Mesorhizobium sp. M4A.F.Ca.ET.050.02.1.1 | reverse complement strand
CCTCAAAACCGTGCGCGACGCAGGCCGTGCCGCGACTGTGACATCAATCCGGGCGAATCCGTGGCGCTGCCTGTTCTTCGCCCTGCGGCATGCGGTTCAAATCGGAAACAGCCCCTGCGCCGGATGATCGGCGCCCGCCGAGATCCAGCCGATGACGTACAGGGCCAGAGCCGCCGCGACAAGCCCGTCCACCCTGTCCATGACGCCGCCATGGCCAGGGATCAGGTTGCCGGAGTCCTTCTGGCCGTGGCGGCGCTTGACCCAGGATTCGAAAAGGTCACCTGCCTGCGCCACCACCGACAGGGCGAGTGCCACGAGGCCGAGTGTTCCGAGATTGCCGACTCCGGTCGCCGAGGCCAAAAGCACACCGGCCACGACGCCGCCGACGGCGCCGCCCAACGCCCCGCTCTGCGTCTTGCCGGGCGAGATCGACGGCGCCAGCTTCGGGCCGCCAACGGCGCGACCGACGAAATAGGCCGTTATGTCGGTCGCCCAGACGACGGCGAACAGGAAGAGGATCGCAATCAGGCCGGAATGGTCGCCGTCGCGCAGCATCGCCAGCGACAGGCCGGAGAGAGA
>NZ_RZSG01001433.1:0-581 GCF_003997725.1 Mesorhizobium sp. M4A.F.Ca.ET.050.02.1.1 | reverse complement strand
ACCTTACAGCGAGGCCGCCGTGGTTCATGGGCCGGACAAGGACAGGTTGATGATGCCGCCTGGCCGGCCTGCTGGATCATGCCTTACCCGCTGCGCGCTCGTCTTCGTATTCCAGCTCGCGCGCTGCTTTCGGAATCAAGGTCAGCCATACCGGACCGACGCGTTCTATGGCCTCCGCGAGCGTGTAGTTCATTTCGGCCAGCCAGTCGGGCCGGTTTAGCACCAGTGCAGCGGCTAGCTTCTCGCTTGTAGACAAGACTCCAACCCCGCCGTGTTTGGCGTCCCGTGATTTGGTGATGATGTGCTGCAATTCCTGGTCGCTCACAGACCCGTCCTCCTCTGGCCGCTCTTGAGTATAGTCTGTTTTGGACAACGGCCGCACCCTGCAAATCAAGGCCTACCCGCATCAAAATCCACGTGGGTTCGATCGGAACGGGCTTTCTTGCCCCTTAGAGTGTCATTTCGCTCTCTCCCGGAACCGACCTCGACTACGCGCAGCCGCACAAGGGATGCGCGAGATTTCGTCCGGAAGCCCGATTGTCGTGAATTTCGGCGTTCTGCTCGACGGGAGAGGCCATCCG
>NZ_RZSG01001432.1:0-582 GCF_003997725.1 Mesorhizobium sp. M4A.F.Ca.ET.050.02.1.1 | reverse complement strand
TGCCAGCATAGTCCCCCCAGATGGCGGGTGATCTCAATCAACGATCATTGGCATGATGCCGCACCGTCATACCGGAAAAGCCGGTATGTCAAAAAAACACGTGTAAAATCAAGGTACGAGTAGCCATGTCCAGTATCATGACCAATTCCTCGGCGCTGACCGCGCTGCAGAGCTTGAACAACACCAACAAGCAGCTCGAGACCACCCAGTCGCGTATTTCGACTGGTTACCGCGTCGCCACCGCCTCCGACAACGCCGCCTACTGGTCGATCGCCACCTCGATGAAGTCGGACAACAAGGCGCTCTCGGCCGTACAGGACTCGCTCGGTCTCGGCGCCGGCAAGGTCGACACCGCCTACACCGCCATTAACGACGTCAAGGACCAGGTCGACCTGATCAAGTCCAAGCTGGTCACCGCCCGCGGCGCCAGCCAGGAAGACCAGCAGAAGATCGCGACCGAAATCAACGCCATCCAGGCGCAGATCAAGTCGTCGGTCACCAACGCCAACTTCGCCGGCTCGAACCTGCTGCAGAACGACGGCCTCGCCGCGTCCGACCTTAAGATCGTCGCTTCCTACAACC
>NZ_RZSG01001431.1:0-583 GCF_003997725.1 Mesorhizobium sp. M4A.F.Ca.ET.050.02.1.1 | reverse complement strand
GCGTAGCAGGATGGCGCCGAATCTATCCTTCGACGGCTCGGCGATGGCGGCTGGGGCAGGGTCGGCGGCGGGCACGGCTTCCTCAGACGCGCCGCGCGACCGAGACGGTGAAGATGCCCCACTGGTCGATGCGCTGGTCGATTTTCTCGAAACCGGCGGCCTTCACCAACTGGTCCATCTCGCCCTGCGTGCGCCGCCGCATCACCCAGGCCTGGCCGCCGCGATGCGAGGTCAGGCTACGCGCGATCATCTCCAGCTGCGGATGCCAGGGCTGGTTGGTGTAGATGATCAGGGCACCGGGCTGCATGGCGCTGGCGAGTCCGCTGAGCGAGCGGGAAATCAGCGCATTGTCGGCGAAGAGCTCGTAGAGGCCGGAAACGATGGCGAGGTCCGGCGCCGGCTTCAGCGCGGCGAGCATTCCGGCATCGAAGGCGTCGGCCTGGCGGAAGGTGACGCTGGTCGGCAGGTGCCGCTCGGCGATCAGCCTGGTGCCGAGCCCGACATTGAGCTCGGAATAGTCCTGCAGCCTGACGCTGGCCGGGGGCGTCGGGCATTTGGCAACGGCATCGAGCACGTAGCGGCC
>NZ_RZSG01001430.1:0-584 GCF_003997725.1 Mesorhizobium sp. M4A.F.Ca.ET.050.02.1.1 | reverse complement strand
CTCCTGATGCATGCGGATCGTGCCGTAGATGCCGTTGTTGACGACGATGACGATGATCGGCAGATCGTACTGGACGGCGGTGGCGAACTCCTGCCCGTTCATCAGGAAGCAGCCGTCGCCGGCGAAGGCGATGACTTCGCATTCCGGGTGCAGCGCCTTGGCGGCGACCGCGGCCGGCGTGCCGTAGCCCATCGAGCCGGAGGTCGGCGCCGCCTGCGTGCCAAAACGGCGTGAGCGATGGAAGCGATGCACCCAGGTGGCGTAGTTGCCGGCGCCGTTGGTCAGGATGGCGTCGTCGGGCAGCACCTTTTCCAGATAGTTCATGATCGGTCCCATCTGGACGGAGCCGGGGCCGGTTTCCGGCGGCGTCGACCAGTCGAGATAGGCGGCATGCAGCTTGACCGTCTCGCCCGCCCAGGCCGGCGCAGCAGCGGACTTGCGTTTCGAGAAGCCCTCGACAAAGGCGGAAGGTGAGGCGTTGATCGCCAGTGCCGGCCGGTAGACGCGGCCAAGCTCGCCCGCGTCGGCGTGGACATGGACCAGTGTCTGGTCGGGGTAGGGACTTTTCAGCAGCGTATAGTCGG
>NZ_RZSG01000142.1:0-10581 GCF_003997725.1 Mesorhizobium sp. M4A.F.Ca.ET.050.02.1.1 | reverse complement strand
GCTGTGGACCGGCAAGCCAACCAATCCGGAAGCCGATGCGCGCAATGCCGTGTTCTATGGCGACAAGGCGATAGACCGCTCGCCTTGCGGCACCGGCACCTCGGCGCGCATGGCGCAGCTGCACGCCAAGGGCAAGCTCAAGGTCGGCGACAGCTTTGTCCACGAATCGATCATCGGCTCGCTGTTCAAGGGCAGGGTCGAAAAGGAAGTCGTCGTCGCGGACAAGCCGGCGATCGTCCCTTCGATCGGCGGCTGGGCGCGGATGACCGGGTTGAACACCATCTTCATCGACGACCGCGATCCGTTCGCGCACGGGTTCATCGTCACGTGACGCCGTCGCTGCTCGAGGGCGTCAGGCTTCCTCGCCGTTCGTCGAGACCTGATCGCGGAACCAGTCGGCGAAGGTGATTTCGGCGGCCGAGGGTTGCGCCGACATCGTCAGGTAGTAGCCTTTGTCCTTGTCGGTCGCGATGTCGGAGACGACGACGAGATCGCCGCGCCGCAGTTCCTCGCGAAAAACCTCGATCGGGCAAAGCGCGACGCCGTGGCCGGCGATGACGGCCGTCGCCAATATGTTGAAATCGGCGAAGACGGGCCCGTTGCCGACATCGGCCCCGGCCATGCCGGATTGCGAGAACCATTCGCGCCAGCCGTGACGCGTCTCGTCATGCAAAAGCTCCGCCGCGGCAATCTCCGCCGGCGACCCGAGCCGGCCCTTGCGCGCCAGATAATGCGGGCTGCAGGCGGGCCGGCTTATGCGGGAAAAGAGCTTGAGGCTGGTGGCCTTGGGAGACGGGTCCGCGCCGAGCGTGATCAGGATGTCGTTGTCATCGTCTTCGAGTCGGTCCTCGGCCTTTGCATAGGCGACGCGGATCGCAATCTCGGGGTGACGCGCGGTGAAGTCCGGCAGGCGCGGCACCAGCCATCGGCTGGCAATGGATGGAATGCAGCCCACGGACAGCGATGCGACGGCCGCGTTTCTGCGGATGCGCCGGCAAGCGGCCGCAAGGTCGGAGAGCGCCGCGTTCGCCGAGGCCTGCAGGCTGAGGCCGGCATCGGTCAAGCGAACCTTGCGGGCATCCCGGTGGAACAGGGGCACGCCCAACCATTCCTCCAGCCGCCTGATCTGATGGCTGATCGCTGGATGGGTGACATGCAGCTCCTCGCCGGCGGCCGAGAAGCTGAGATGGCGCGCGGCGGCCTCGAAAGCGCGGATGGCGTTCAGCGGCAGATAGTCCATCTGTAAATTATTCTAATGCATCCAATGAAATTCGATCATTTGAAACCCGCCTCGGGTCGCGACATTCTGAAGGCTGCTTCGAATGCTGATCCAGAAAATAACAGCCAAAATAGCGCGAAGCCAGGTCAATCCGCCGTCGTCGTCGTTCCACGCCTTTCA
This sequence comes from Mesorhizobium sp. M4A.F.Ca.ET.050.02.1.1, assembly GCF_003997725.1. NCBI lineage: Bacteria > Pseudomonadati > Pseudomonadota > Alphaproteobacteria > Hyphomicrobiales > Phyllobacteriaceae > Mesorhizobium > Mesorhizobium sp. M4A.F.Ca.ET.050.02.1.1. The sequence goes on along the minus strand of NZ_RZSG01000142.1, from coordinate 9,182 downwards.
TAGAGAGAGAATGCCATGTTCACCAGGCAATTGGCCGATGTAGAAAAAACTGACTTCTTCGTCGACTGGGGCAACGGCACCAGCCACCGGCTGCTGACCCAGAGGGACGGCATGGGATTCACCGTCTGTCATACCGTGGTGCGGGCAGGGAGCGAGTCGCGCCTGCAATACCGGCGGCATCTCGAAGCCTGCTATTGCATTTCCGGCAGCGGCGAAGTCGAGGACATGTCCGGCGCCATCCATCGCATTGAGCCCGGAACCATCTACGTGCTCGATGCGCACGACGATCACTATCTGCGCGCCGACGGCGCTGGCGACATGGTGCTGGTCAGCGTCTTCAATCCGCCGCTCAACGGCACTGAACGGCACAGTCTGAGTGGCGAAGGCGGCTCCGCCTACTGAATTTCGCGCCCGGAACCACCACGGCGAGCAGGGCCGCTGGGGCACGCCGGCTCGCCGTCACATAAGTGTCATATCAGAAGAATCCCGAACGCTGTAGAAGGAGCGGATGCGCGAAACGCACGACTATCGGTGGCGCAAGAAATCTTCTCATCACCTAATCTTGACGGCGATTTCTTCGAAACTACGCGCATCATGCGGCTGAATCGTCAAAGACATTGCGTTATGCCAATGATAGGGTCCGCGATAGTCCAGGGGTCGGATAGCGAAAAACGGGCAATCGGACGGCGTGCTTCCAAAACACGCGAGGCGATTGAAAAATCACGTTGCAATCCGGGCTCGAAACTTTACGACTAGGGGAAATACGAAAAGGGAGTGCGACCCGGAAGCGGGCGACATTCCAGGGGAGCCACGGCAGTATGCAATACTTCGTCCAGCAGCTTATCAACGGGCTGACGCTGGGATCGATCTATGGGCTGATCGCGATCGGCTACACGATGGTCTACGGCATCATCGGCATGATCAATTTCGCCCATGGCGACATCTTCATGGTCGGGGCCTTCACCGCCCTCATCGTCTTCCTCATTCTCGGCGCGCTGTTCTATTCGGTGCCGGTCGTCATCGCGCTCCTGATCATGATGATCGTGGCGATGCTGTTGACCAGTCTCTACAACTGGACGATCGAGAAGGTGGCTTACCGACCGCTGCGCGGATCGTTCCGGCTGGCGCCGCTGATCACCGCGATCGGCATGTCGATCGCGCTGTCGAATTTCGTCCAGGTGACGCAAGGCCCACGCAACAAGCCGATCCCGCCGCTGGTCAGCCAGGTCTACACGTTCGCGGGCGTTAGCGTGTCGCTGAAGCAGATCATTATCGTGCTGGTCACGGTGGTGCTGCTGGCGCTGTTCTGGTACCTGGTCAACAGGACGGCGCTGGGCCGGGCGCAGCGCGCCTGCGAGCAGGACCGCAAGATGGCCGCGCTGCTCGGCATCGACGTCGACCGCACCATTTCGATCACCTTCATCATGGGCGCAGCCCTTGCTGCCGTCGCCGGCACGCTTTTCCTGATGTATTACGGCGTTGTGGTGTTCTCGGACGGCTTCGTGCCCGGCGTGAAGGCCTTCACCGCGGCCGTGCTCGGCGGCATCGGCTCGTTGCCCGGCGCCGTGCTCGGCGGCCTCTTGATCGGCTTCATCGAGAGCATGTGGTCGGCCTATTTCTCCATCGACTACAAGGACGTCGCCGCCTTCTCGATCCTGGCGATCGTGCTGATCTTCCTGCCGTCCGGCATCCTGGGCCGGCCCGAAGTCGAAAAGGTCTGAGCTCATGGCGGTCACAGTAAATCCGGAGCGCGACGCCGTCGCCACTCCCATCCAGCAGGCTTTCCGCGAAGCGCTCTATGCCGGCGCCATCGCTCTTGGGCTGTTCGTGCTGTTGATCGGTCTGAGGACCGACCAGAACATCTCCAACGAGCTGATCCTGGTGCAACGCTGGCGCCTGCTTGCCCTCGTGGTGATTCTCACCGCCGTCGGACGCTTCCTCTACATCGCCTATGTCCAGCCCTTCGTGGCCGGCCTGAAAGTCGCGGATGTCGATACCGGTTTGATGCCGTCCAGCTTGGCGACGCGATTTTTCAAATTGTCGTATTTCATTGCCGCCATCGTGCTAGCGGCTGTGCTGCTTGTGTTGGCCGGCTCCCTTGATGGGTTGCTGGGGCCGGATCTTGCCGGCTATGCACGGTTCTTGCGGGCGCTTGCCATCATCTATGCGTTAGCTTCGGTGCTGTTCTATTTCCGCAGTTTCATTCAAGCCCACTTCTCCGTATTGGGCGTTAGTGCGCTGGCGCTCTATCCGATTATCGTTGTCCTAGCGCTTGCGCTGTACACTGGGTCGATGGCCGGTGGATTCCAAGGCTCGCTAAAATGGGTCGACAATTTCGGTATCCAGATCCTGATCTATGTGATGCTGGCCTGGGGGTTGAACATCGTTGTCGGCCTGGCTGGCCTGCTCGATCTCGGCTACGTCGCCTTCTACGCGGTCGGCGCCTACGCCTATGCGCTGCTCGGCACGCATTTCGGCCTGTCGTTCTGGATACTGTTGCCGGCCGCCGGCTGCATGGCCGCCTTCTGGGGTGTCATGCTCGGCTTCCCGGTGCTGCGGCTGCGCGGCGACTATCTGGCGATCGTGACGCTAGCCTTCGGCGAGATCATCCGCCTGGTGCTGATCAACTGGCGTGAGGTGACCAACGGCTCGGCCGGCATTTCCGGCATTCCGAAAGTCTCCTTCTTCGGCCTGATGTCGTTCAACGTCTCGGATCCGAACTACATCGGCAAGGTATTGGACATCGCCGCTTCGAGCGCCTATTACAAAATCTTCCTCTATTACCTGATCCTGCTGCTCTGCCTGCTCACCGCCTTCGTCACCGTGAGGCTGCGCCGCCTGCCGGTCGGCCGCGCCTGGGAAGCGCTGCGCGAGGACGAGATCGCCTGCCGCTCGCTTGGCATCAACACCACCACGACCAAGCTGACCGCGTTTGCCACCGGCGCCATGTTCGGCGGCTTCGCCGGCTCGTTCTTCGCCGCGCGGCAAGGGTTCGTCAGCCCGGAATCCTTCGTCTTCCTGGAATCGGCGATTGTCCTTGCGATCGTCGTGCTCGGCGGCATGGGTTCGCTGGGCGGCATCGCGGTGGCGGCGCTTGTGATGATCGGCGGCACCGAAGCGCTGCGCGAACTCGATTTCCTAAAGCGAATTTTCGGTCCCGATTTCACACCGGAACTCTACCGCATGCTTTTGTTCGGCATGGCCATGGTCATCGTCATGCTTTGGAAGCCGCGCGGCTTCGTCGGCAGTCGCGAGCCGACAGCCTTCCTCAAGGAGCGAAGAGCCGTCTCAGGCTCCTTCACCAAGGAGGGCCACGGCTGATGAACGCGACCCCATCCTCGAACGAGTTCATCCTGCAGGTCGAGCATCTGTCGATGAAGTTCGGCGGCCTCATCGCCATCGGCGACCTGTCCTTCCAGGCCAGGCGGGGCGAGATCACGGCGCTGATCGGCCCCAACGGCGCCGGCAAGACCACGGTGTTCAACTGCATCACCGGCTTCTACAAGCCGTCGGAAGGCATGATCACGCTGAACCGCAGTGACGGCTCGAGCTACCTGCTCGAACGCCTGCCGAACCACGAGATCCCGGCGCGCGCCAAGGTGGCGCGCACCTTCCAGAACATCCGCCTGTTCTCGGGCATGACCTTGCTGGAGAACCTGCTGGTCGCGCAGCACAACAAGCTGATGAAGGCGTCGGGCTATACGATGCTCGGCCTGTTCGGCTTCTCGAGCTACCGCAAGGCGTCGGCCGAATCGATCGACCTGGCCAAGCACTGGCTGGAGAAGGCCAACCTGGTCGACCGCGCCGACGATCCGGCGGGCGACCTGCCCTATGGTGCGCAGCGGCGCCTGGAGATCGCGCGCGCCATGTGCACGGGCCCCGAGCTTCTGTGCCTCGACGAGCCGGCCGCCGGCCTCAATCCGAAGGAGTCGGCGGCGCTCAACGATCTCCTGATGGACATCAAGAAAAGCACCTCGATCCTGCTGATCGAGCACGACATGTCGGTGGTCATGCAGATCTCCGACCATGTGGTGGTGCTCGAATATGGCCGCAAGATCTCGGACGGCAATCCACAGTCGGTCAGGACCGACCCGCGCGTCATCGCCGCCTATCTCGGCGTCGACGACGAGGAGGTCGAGACGGTGCTGACCGAGGTCGGCGACGAGGATGTCATCGAACAGCTCGATACCGGCCCCGACGCCGCGCACGGCCCGGGTAGCTCATCTTCCTTTCTCGCCGGACCGGTGACCGATACGATCGGCCACAGCGAGGGCGAGCGCGTCACGGTCTCGAAGGGCGCCTCCAAGGCAGAACAGGTCGATGCAAAGGCCAACGCCCAGCCAAGAAAGCCGTCGGCGCGGGCCACGGCCAAGCCGACCGGAAAATCCCCGACAGCCAAGCCGCGCGGAGGGCGTAAATAATGGCCGGCACAACGCTGCTCGACATCAAGGGCGTCGAGACCTACTACGGCAACATCCGGGCGCTGAACGGTGTCAACGTGCAGGTCAACGAGGGCGAGGTGGTGGCGCTTATCGGCGCCAACGGCGCCGGCAAGTCGACGCTGATGATGACCATTTTCGGTGCTCCACGCGCTCGCGCGGGCACTATCACTTTTGCCGGTACCGACATCACACAGTTGCCGACGCACGAAATCGCCCGCATGCGCATCGCCCAGTCGCCGGAAGGACGCCGCATCTTCCCGCGCATGACAGTGATGGAAAACCTGCAGATGGGCGCCAGCCTCGACAACCTCAAATATTATGACGAGGACGTCGAGAAGGTGTTCACGCTGTTCCCGCGCCTCAAGGAGCGCATCGCCCAGCGTGGCGGCACGCTGTCGGGCGGCGAACAGCAGATGCTGTCGATCGGACGTGCGCTGATGGCGCGCCCGAAGCTGCTTCTGCTCGACGAGCCATCGCTCGGCCTCGCGCCGCTGATCGTCAAGCAGATCTTCGACGCCATCCGCGAGCTGAACCGCACCCAAGGTTTGACCGTGTTTCTGGTCGAGCAGAACGCATTCGGCGCGCTGAAGCTCGCCAATCGTGGCTATGTCATGGTGAACGGCAATGTGACGATGAGCGGCTCCGGCAAGGAACTGCTCGCCAATCCGGAAGTGCGCGCCGCCTATCTCGAAGGCGGCCACCACTGAGTTTGGAGCGGAATGTGTGCGTCCGGTATTCCGCTCCAAGTTGTTTGATTGTCGCATGACCTTTGCCCGAAAAGTCTGCAACTTTTCGGGATCATGCTAGGGAGACTTCATCATGCAGGGCATTCTCTACGAGGAACCCTCGATCTTCCAGTTCTTCTTCGTCACCTGCCTGCTCGGCGGCTGGGCCGCCTGGATGACCGGCAAGGCCAGCGCGCAGACATGGCGCAGCTTCTTCCAGCTCTTCCTCTACATGCTCGGACTGGGCATCGGCATCAGGTTCATCCATCACGCACTGTTCGACGGCACGATGTTCTCGCTGCATTACTATATCGTCGACACCATCGTGCTGATGATACTGGGCTTCGTCGGCTATCAATACACGCGTACCAACCAGATGGTGACGCAGTATAATTGGCTCTACGAAAGAGCCTCGCTATTGAGCTGGAAGCCGAAAGGCTGACGTTCATGATTAACGTCGTCTCGGGGATGAAACGGCGTGACAAGTGCCTGAAAATCGGCAAACTATGCTTTCTGCGATAAGGGTGGGCATCGCATGAAAGTATCATCCACGCCCACTCCGTAAATGGGAGCGTTTATATGAAAAAGTCACTCTTGTCCGCCGTGGCTCTGACCGCGCTCGTCGCGTTCAGCGGTAGCGCGTGGGCTGACATCCTGATCGGCGTCGCCGGTCCGATCACCGGCCCGAACGCCGCCTTTGGCGCGCAGCTGCAGAAGGGCGCCGAGCAGGCCGCCGCCGACATCAACGCGGCGGGCGGCATCAACGGCCAGCAGATCAAGCTCGAGATCGGCGACGACGTGTCGGATCCGAAGCAGGGCATCTCGGTCGCCAACAAGTTCGTCGCCGACGGCGTCAAGTATGTTGTCGGTCACTTCAACTCGGGCGTCACCATCCCGGCCTCGGAAGTCTATGCCGAGAACGGCATCCTGGTGATCACGCCTTCGGCCACCAACCCGCAGCTGACCGAGCGCGGCCTGTGGAACACCTTCCGCACCTGCGGACGCGACGACCAGCAGGGCAAGGTCGCCGGCGACTATCTCGCCAAGAACTTCAAGGACGCCAAGATCGCCGTCATCCACGACAAGACGCCTTACGGCCAGGGCCTCGCCGACGAAACCAAGAAGGCGCTCAACGGCAACGGCGTCACCGAAGCCCTCTATGAAGGCATCAATGTCGGCGACAAGGACTTCTCGGCCCTCATCGCCAAGATGAAGGAAGCCGGCGTCTCGGTCGTCTATTATGGCGGCCTGCACACCGAAGCGGGCCTGATCATGCGCCAGCTCGCCGACCAGGGCCTCAAGGCCCAGTTCATGTCGGGCGACGGCATCGTGTCGAACGAGCTCGCCTCCATCGCCGGCGACGCCGTCAACGGCACGCTGATGACGTTCGCTCCGGATCCGCGCAAGAACCCGAACGCCAAGGAACTCGTCGAGAAGTTCCGCGCCGCCGGTTTCGAGCCTGAAGCCTATACGCTCTACTCCTACGCCGCTCTGCAGATCGTCGCCGCCGCCGCCGCCAAGGTCGGCTCCGCCGACGACGCGCAGAAGGTCGCGGAAGAGATCAAGAAGAGCGGCCCGTGGAAGACCGCGATCGGCGACATCGGCTATGATGCCAAGGGCGACATCACCCGCCCCGACTACGTGCTGTACACCTGGAAGAAGGGTGACGACGGCAAGTACACCTACTTCGAGCAATAAGCCGACGAACGTCTGAAATCCGGAAATGCCCGGCGCGAAAGCGCCGGGCATTTTTGTTTTGCGGGCCTTTCGTGCGCCGATTGGCGGCTCTGGCGCAAACAAACGATTTAAATCGGTTTAGATGTCGCGCGATTTAGTTTGCGCTGCAGCATTTTCACGCTAATCATTGCGCCAGCCCCCATCCTCTCCGTCCCTGGAGCCCAGTCCTTGGCCATCACGAAGATCCTCGTCGCCAACCGGTCCGAAATCGCCATCCGCGTCTTTCGCGCGGCCAATGAGCTTGGCCTCAAAACCGTGGCGATCTGGGCCGAGGAGGACAAATATTCGCTGCATCGCTTCAAGGCCGATGAAAGCTACCAGGTCGGGCGCGGGCCGCACCTTGCCAAGGACATGGGGCCGATCGAGAGCTATCTGTCGATCGACGAGGTGATCCGTGTCGCCAGACTTTCGGGCGCCGACGCCATCCACCCCGGCTACGGCCTGCTGTCGGAAAGCCCGGAGTTCGCCGAAGCTTGTGCCGCCGCAGGCATCACCTTCATCGGCCCGAAGCCGGAGACGATGCGCCGGCTCGGCAACAAGGTCGCGGCGCGCAACCTGGCGATCGAGGTCGGCGTGCCCGTGGTGCCCGCCACCGATCCGCTGCCGGACGACATGGAGGCGGTCAAGGAACTCGCCAAGACGATTGGCTATCCGGTGATGCTGAAGGCCTCGTGGGGTGGCGGCGGCCGCGGCATGCGCGCCATCCGCGCGGAAGCCGATCTCGCCCGCGAGGTGATGGAAGGCAAGCGCGAGGCCAAGGCCGCCTTCGGCAAGGACGAGGTCTATCTCGAAAAGCTGATCGAGCGCGCCCGCCATGTCGAGGTGCAGGTGCTGGGCGACGGCCAAGGCAACGCCGTGCATCTGTTCGAACGCGACTGCTCGATCCAGCGCCGCAACCAGAAGGTCATCGAGCGGGCGCCGGCGCCTTATCTGAGCGAAGCGCTGCGCCAGGAGCTGTGCGGCTATGCGCTGAAGATCGCGAACGAGACCAGCTACATCGGCGCCGGCACGGTCGAGTTCCTGCAGGACGCCGACACCGGCAAGTTCTACTTCATCGAGGTCAACCCGCGCATCCAGGTCGAGCACACGGTCACCGAGATGGTGACCGGCATCGATATCGTCAAAGCGCAGATCCACATCCTCGACGGCTTCGCCATAGGCACGCCGGAATCGGGCGTGCCGGCGCAGAAGGACATCAGGCTCAACGGCCACGCGCTGCAGTGCCGCATCACTACCGAGGATCCCGAACACAATTTCATCCCGGACTATGGCCGCATCACCGCCTATCGCGGCGCCACCGGCTTCGGCATCCGGCTCGACGGCGGCACCGCCTATTCGGGCGCCGTCATCACCCGCTTCTACGATCCGCTCTTGGAGAAGGTGACGGCGTGGGCGCCGACGCCGGCCGAGACGATCGCGCGCATGAACCGGGCACTGCGCGAGTTCCGCATCCGAGGCGTGGCGACCAACCTCACCTTCCTCGAGGCGATCATCAATCACCAGAGCTTCGCCGACAATTCCTATACGACGAAGTTCATCGACACGACGCCGGAGCTATTCCAGCAGGTGAAGCGGCAGGATCGCGCCACCAAGCTGCTCAACTATCTGGCCGATGTCAGCGTCAACGGCCATCCCGAAACGCGCGGCCGGCCGATGCCCAAGGCCGATGCTGCGGCGCCCATCGTGCCCTATCTCAACGGCAAGGTGCCGGGCGGCAGCAAGCAGCGGCTCGACGCGCTCGGCCCGGAGAAATTCGCCGCCTGGATGCGCGCGCAAAACGAGGTGCTGGTCACCGACACGACGATGCGCGACGGCCACCAGTCGCTGCTCGCCACCCGCATGCGCACGCATGACATCGCCGGCATTGCCGGCACCTATGCGCGGGCGCTGCCGCAGCTACTGTCGCTGGAATGCTGGGGCGGGGCGACCTTCGACGTCGCCATGCGCTTCCTCACCGAAGACCCGTGGGAGCGGCTGGGCAAAGTGCGTGAGGCGGCACCAAACCTTCTCTTGCAGATGCTTTTGCGCGGCGCCAACGGCGTCGGCTACACCAACTATCCCGACAATGTCGTGCAGCATTTCGTCCGCCAAGCGGCTGCCGGTGGCGTCGACCTGTTCCGCGTCTTCGACTGCCTGAACTGGGTCGAGAACATGCGCGTCGCCATGGACGCGGTCGGCGCCGAGGGCAAGCTGATCGAAGCGGCGATGTGCTACACCGGCGACATCCTCGATCCGGCAAGGGCCAAATACAACCTCAAATACTATGTCGGGCTGGCGA
>NZ_RZSG01001429.1:0-584 GCF_003997725.1 Mesorhizobium sp. M4A.F.Ca.ET.050.02.1.1 | reverse complement strand
GTATTGCGGTATTCGGCCATGGCATGGGCCGTGACCGCGGCCGTCACGTTGGGATTGCCATCGCGGTCGCCGCCGATCCACGAAGCATAGCGCATGAAGGAGGGAACTCTGATCGGCTCTTCCGGATAGTGACGCTCGAAGGCGCCTTGGAGCTTGCCATAGAGCTGCGGCGTCGCCTCGAAGATGACTTCGCGAAAGAAATGCAGGCCCCAGGCGATTTCGCGTTCGACCGTCGGGCGCTCCAGCCGCAGTTCACCCGTCATCCACAAAAGCTCGATTTCGCTTTCCAGATCGGCGACCAGCAGGTCGCGCTCGCGCGGCGCCCAGCGCGGCTGGTCGAGCTCGGTCAGCTTGCGATAGATACGGCGGTGGATCTCCAGCACCGTGACGCGCTTGGCCTCCGTCGGGTGCGCGGTCATGGTCGGGCCGACACAAAGCTCGCTGAGCGCCGTCTGGACTTCTTTCGCGGAGTGACCGTTCGCTGCCATCTGCGCGATCACGCTGGCAAAGGACCCGGGCACCTCATCGACACCGGCGCCTTGTTCGAGTTCGCGGCGCGCCCGCATGGCAAGCAACTCGTCGGC
>NZ_RZSG01001428.1:0-586 GCF_003997725.1 Mesorhizobium sp. M4A.F.Ca.ET.050.02.1.1 | reverse complement strand
AGCCCGGGCTGATGAATGATGATGCCATCTACATCCGCAAGATCGAGTTCGATACCGGCCGATACAGGCTGGCGACCGATGTAAGCGCCTTCGGCCTGCGCATCGAAATGGCAAGCGATTCTCGGCCCAATCCCTTCCGTGAAACCGACCTCAGGCTCTATGCCCTCACCCGCGATGGGCTGCGACTGGTGCTCGACGGCCTCGTCGTCGACAGTTTTGGCGGCGAAGGCGACGCCAGTTGCGCCGGATCCTTTCACTCCAGCAAGGCCAGCCTGTCGATGCGATCGGCGAGCCATCGCGGTTATCGCGACATCACCGTGGTCGAGCGGAGGGATACCGACGAGCCCGCCCCCGACAAGAACGGCGAGTGCCAGCCGCACCCCGGCAAACCGGTGAAGCGGACCTACCGGCTGCGCTTTGATGGCAGCCGCTATCCGGTTCCGGCGGCGCTCAAGGCCTCGGAGCCGTGAAAGAGCCGCTCGCGCCATGATCGGGTGGCAGCGCATCTCAAGAGCCTGCCGGCAACGGCAGGCCGACGCGGATCGGTGAGGCGATCCTCGCCGGGCTCAGCCGCGACGGCACGCTC
>NZ_RZSG01001427.1:0-593 GCF_003997725.1 Mesorhizobium sp. M4A.F.Ca.ET.050.02.1.1 | reverse complement strand
GCGTCGCCTTCCGCTGGGCGAATTTCGGCAGCGACGGCAGAGAAGGCTATGACGACGAGCTGGTCACCGTGCGGTTTCCGCGGCGCGGCAGGCATGACGCCCCGACGGCGCGCTGGAAGAAGGCGTTTGGGCGCGTCGGGTCATGCCTGCCGAAGGCCGTGCGGAGCCCGACGCTGTTCATGGCGCATCCGCACGGCTTCCCGATCGGGCAGCGCAGGACGCTGGTCGACGGCATGACGCTCGACAGGCATCAAGCCGCCATGCCGATGGAATGGAAGCTCGGCTGGATCCGCCACTATGCGGTGAAGTCGCGGCAGGAATTGCTGAGCAAGCACGCCCGCGGCGGAGGCTTCACGCCGGCGAGCGAGGCGCCCTCGCTGGAAGAGTATATCGCGACGAGGGATCAGAATGACATTCTTGATCCGCTCGACGACGCGGCGATCGAGGTCCTGCGGGCCAAGGTGGCGGAGATCGTCCGCTCGCTCGATCCGGCGATCCTTGCGCAGACGCGGCCGCTTTTCCTTGACTGAGGATTGGTGGCCCGTCGCTGTCGTTTCACGGGATGAGTACCACGCCGCTTGTCCTCGCTTGAG
>NZ_RZSG01001426.1:0-593 GCF_003997725.1 Mesorhizobium sp. M4A.F.Ca.ET.050.02.1.1 | reverse complement strand
GGGCTCGACCACCGTGTCGACATAGAGCACGCCGAGCTTGCGGCAGAGTTTCATCAGTTCGAGCGAGGAGGTGTCGACCGACAGGTTGACGCAGAAGCCCTGGCCGCCGCCATTGGTCAGAAGCGGCGTCAGCAGCTTCTTGTAGTTCTTCTTTGTCACGGCTTCCTGCATGAAGGTGATGCCGCGCTCGTCGAGCAGCTTGCGGTCGCTATCGCGCGGGTCGATGACCGTCATGCGCGATTTGTCGAACTTGAAATGGCGTTCGATCAGCGGCAGCGTTCCCCGTCCGATCGAGCCGAAGCCGATCATCACGACGGGACCGGTGATTTCACCGTAAACGGGCCAGTTTTCATTCGCCATTTTTTCAGACACTCCGTTAAACAGGGCAAAAGCCGGGCGTTTCTGCCGGACGGCCAAGCGCTACACCACAGATCATTGTCATAAACCAGTGAAAAGCGCCAACCACTGGTCCGGCTCGCCTGATGGCGTGGTTAAGCTGCCGTGGCCATGTCGGCGAGGAAGGCGACCAGCCGGTCGCGGTCGGCGGTCAGTCCCTTGTAGTCGAGCTGGGCCTCGTCGAGCGCCTCCAGCTG
>NZ_RZSG01001425.1:0-593 GCF_003997725.1 Mesorhizobium sp. M4A.F.Ca.ET.050.02.1.1 | reverse complement strand
GTCTCGCCGTCCCGGACCACGATCTCGGTGGCGCCGGATGCAACCGGCATCGGCAAAATGCGCTGGCCGGTGCGCGGCCGCGTGATCTCCAATTTTGGCGGCGGCAAGGACGGCGTCGACATTGCGGTCCCGGAGGGCACGCCAGTCAAGGCTGCAGAGAACGGCGTCGTCATCTATGCCGGCGACGGGCTGAAGGAATTCGGCAACACCGTCCTGGTGCGGCACGAGAACGGGCTGGTCACCGTCTACGGCCACGCCAGCTCGATCGAGGTGCAGCGCGGCCAGAAGGTCAAGCGCGGCCAGGAGATCGCGCTGTCCGGCATGAGCGGCACCACCGACTCGCCGAAGCTGCACTTCGAAGTGCGCAAGAACTCCGCCCCGGTCGATCCGTCGGGCTATCTCGAATAGAAGAAGAAAAATTGCGGGCCGTCTGAGACCTCCAGTCCAGCCCGCCGGCTCAGCCCGCTCCGCAAGGGGCGGGCTTTTTCAGCTGTCTGCCTGACCTCAATCCTTCAGCGGCTTGCCGAGACGGCCCGCAATTTTTCTTCTTCTATTCGAGATAGCCCGACGGATCGACCGGGGCGGAGTTCTTG
>NZ_RZSG01001424.1:0-595 GCF_003997725.1 Mesorhizobium sp. M4A.F.Ca.ET.050.02.1.1 | reverse complement strand
GCGAGGTATATCTCGGCGGTCTCTACTTCGCGACCCCCGGGGACGATGCAGACGGCACGACCGCCGGCGGCGCCGCCCGGGTCAATTTCCGATCGACGCTCGCTGGAACATCCAGACCGACGCGGTGATCGATTCGCTGTGGGTCGAGGGTACGAACATCTACAGCTACGGCGGCGCAATCCATGGCTACTGGCGCGATCCGAGCGCCTATGCGCTCGGCGGTTTCGCTACGATCACGGGATATGGCGGCGAAGATTTCGGCGGTGCCGATCTATACTCCTTCTCGGTCGGCCCTGAAGCTCAAGCCTATTTCGGCAACGTGACCGTCTACGGACAAGTCTACTACGGCCAGTTGCGGGCCTCCGGTGAATCCGAGCATCTCGACAATTGGGGTGGCCGCGGCGTGGTGCGCTACTTCGCCCAGGACAACCTTCGCTTCGACGGCGAACTTGGCTTCGCGAGACTTTCGGCGGACGGCGCGCACTTCGACACCGTCTCGGCGGCTCTGCAGGCCACCTACCGTTTCACAGGTACGCCGTGGTCCGTCTTCGGACGCTACCAGTTGGATCATCTGACTTTCTCCGAAGGTCCGGGC
>NZ_RZSG01001423.1:0-596 GCF_003997725.1 Mesorhizobium sp. M4A.F.Ca.ET.050.02.1.1 | reverse complement strand
GCAACGGAGAGGCGCAAAAGGCGGAAGGAGTCGTGGATCTGGTCGCGGCGCACCGCCGCGCCATTTCAGCGCTGGAGTGTCTCGGGAAACGTTTGATGCACGCCGGAGAGGCCGAGGCGGCGCTGATCGGTCCGCGGCTTGACACTGCCATGAAGACCGAGACGGTTGTTCGACGGCAGGCAGCGATGGCGCCGGTGGCTAATGTCGGCGAGCTGAAAATCAAAGCCGCATATTTTAAGCGGCTCATCAACAACGGTTGGTGCGACGTGGATGCGGACGACCTGCAGGAACTGCTGCGGTCATTTGCCGAGTTGCCGATCTAAGAAAAGAGAGCGGAAATCCACGACATGAGCGCGTGCCATGCGGCATAGGTCAGCGCCGGCACCGCGATGATGGCGATGAATGCGAGCGCCCCGGCTATGGCACCGTGCGTGCGGCCCTCGACCGGGTAGTAATAACGGCTCGATTCATCTTCGTGGTTCATTGCTTGCGCTCCCCTGCCCGTCTCAGCAGAAGTTCAATGGGATGTTGAAACTTCGTCGCCCAGAGACCATCAGCTTTCATCTTCGCGTTGAGCTCAGCCACCAGATAGGTGG
>NZ_RZSG01001422.1:0-598 GCF_003997725.1 Mesorhizobium sp. M4A.F.Ca.ET.050.02.1.1 | reverse complement strand
TCGTGGCCGGTGAGCCGCTCGCTGGCGAGCTTTTCGCAGGCCTGGCGGATGGCCAGCATCTCGGCATGCGCCGTCGGGTCGGCAAGCTCGCGGGTGCGGTTGCCGGCTCTTGCCACGACGATGCCGCGGCTGGCGATGACCGCGCCCACCGGCACTTCTCCGCGCTGCGCGGCGGCTGCCGCCTCCTCAAGCGCCAATGCCATGAAATCCGGCCGCTTCACGCGGTTTCCATTCCGATTATCTCCTCGCCACCCGACAGCGATCCTGTTATCTAGCGCCTAACCTCGAAAATCGGACTCGGTTTTCGGAAACGATCATGCGCCAAATCAAAGTGCTACAGCGTCCTTTGCGCGCCCGAAAGGATGCGCCACGCTGTAGCAGCGCAAACAGGCAAAGGCCACATGGACGACAACGACAAGAAATTCCGGGCTAAAAAGGGTCCGGTCAGGGGCGGTCCGAAAGCCGCGGGATCGCGCAGCCGCGACGGCGCCGCCAGCAAAGGCGGCAAGCCGTCTTTCGGCGCCAAGAAGCCCTACGCGCCGCGTGGCGACCGGCCGATAGCCGCCGAAGGCGAGCGGCCAAAGCGCAATTTCAAAAG
>NZ_RZSG01001421.1:0-600 GCF_003997725.1 Mesorhizobium sp. M4A.F.Ca.ET.050.02.1.1 | reverse complement strand
GGGTTGGGCTCGCCGCTGTGCAGGGCCTCAGCGAAGGAACCGATCATGACTACTGCCTCGTTTGTCAGGAGAGCACGACCAATAGAGGCAGGAAAGGGTTCTGCGCTTGGGGAAAATTGCTAACTTTCGGGCGATGACGACGCGTGAGAAGAAAATCGTCTCGGGCCGGGGCTGGCAGGTGTCGGACGTCGTGTGCACCGCCGGCGTCGGCGACAGCCCGTTCGAGGAAGAGCATCGCGGCTTTTGCGTTGCCGCGGTAACCCAGGGCACGTTCCGCTACCGGACACGCGAGGGCACGGCGATGCTTGCGCCCGGCGCGATCCTGCTCGGCAATCCCGGCGCCTGCTATGAGTGCGGGCATGAGCACGGCGCCGGCGACCGCTGCCTCTCCTTCCATTTTTCGCCGACCTATATGGAGCGCATTGTCGCCGACGTGCCCGGCGCCATGCGGCTTGGCTTCGCCGCGCCGCGCCTGCCGCCGTTGCCGGCGCTTGCGCCGCTGCTGGCGGAAGCGGAAGCCGCGCGGGAAACCGGCGACGCCGACGCATTCGAGGAACTCGGCCTGCGCATTGCCGGCGCGGTGGTCAGGACGAGCTCGGA
>NZ_RZSG01001420.1:0-605 GCF_003997725.1 Mesorhizobium sp. M4A.F.Ca.ET.050.02.1.1 | reverse complement strand
GGGTCAGCAGCAGCCAGGCCCTTGCCATGGCGGGATCGATCGCCAGCGCCTGCCGGGCAAGGCTGGAGGCCTCATCCAGCTTGCCCTTCTCCATCATCCCGACGCCCAGCCCGTATAGCAAGTCGGCGTCCTTCGGCCGGATCGTCAGCGCCTCGCGGAACACCGCGATCGCCTCGTCCAGCCGTCCCGCCTCCTGCAGCGTCTCGGCAAGGCCGATGCGGGCGCGCACATGAAACGGGTTGCGCCCGATAGTGCCGCGATAGATGTCTTCGGCGCCCTCGAACTGGCCGAGTTGCTTCAGTGCCGAGCCGAGATTGTCGCGCGCCGCCAACTGGTCCGGCCGCAACGTCACCGCCTTGCGGAAATAATCGACGGCGGCCGCGACGCGGCCGAGGTCGCGCAGCACGGTGCCGAGATTGTTGAGGAAATCGGGATTACCGGGCTGCAGACGCACCGACTGCTCGATCAGCGCCAGCCCGTCGGCGCTGCGTCCGGTCTGGTGCAGCAACAGTCCCAGGAAATGCGCGGCGGCGGCATGGTTCGCCTTCTGCGCCAGCACCTGCCGGTACAGGATCTCCGCCTCTTGCCGGCGGCCGGCCTGATGC
>NZ_RZSG01000141.1:0-10594 GCF_003997725.1 Mesorhizobium sp. M4A.F.Ca.ET.050.02.1.1 | reverse complement strand
GTCCATGGCCTTGATCAGCGGCACCGGGCCGGCGGCGTAGCCGATGCGCCAACCGGTCATGGCATAGGCCTTCGACACGCCGTTCATGGTCAGGGTGCGCTCGTAGAGTTTCGGCTCGACTTCTGCGATCGTCCTGAAGACGAAATCGCCGTAGGTGAGGTGCTCATACATGTCGTCGGTCAGTGTCCAGACATGCGGGTGCTTGAGCAGCACGTCGGCCAAAGATCGAAGCTCGGCTTCCGTGTAGGCGGCGCCCGACGGGTTGGACGGCGAGTTCATCAATAGCCATTTGGTGCGCGGCGTGATCGCCTTTTCAAGCACTTCCGCCGTCAGCTTGAAGCCGTTGTCGATCGATGTGTCTGTAAACACCGATGTGCCGCCGCAGATCGCCACCATCTCGGGATAGCTCACCCAGTAGGGGCGCGGGATGATCACCTCGTCGCCGGGGTTCAGCGTCGCCATGAAGGCGTTGAACAGGATCTGCTTGCCGCCGGTGCCGACGATGGTCTGCTCCGGCCGGTAGTCGAGATTGTTCTCGCGCTTGAATTTTTTCGCGATCGCCTCACGCAGCTGCGTGATGCCTGACACTGGCGGATACTTGGTCTCGCCACGACGGATCGCGTCGATCGCCGCGTTCTTGATGTTGTCGGGCGTATCAAAGTCCGGCTCGCCGGCGCCAAGGCCGATGATGTCACGGCCGGCGTTTTTCAGCTCGCGCGCCTTCTGCGTCACCGCGATGGTCGCGGAAGGCTTCACGCGGGAAAGGGCGTCGGCAAGAAAGGCCATGACCTGATATCTCCAAGGGTCGGCGGGCCAGGAGCGGCCGCGGGCCTCTCATGTCGCATCATCCGGCCAAGCGCAAGCATTGTCGAATGAGCCAGGGGTCAAGCAGCCGTGACCGGCATCGCTCGGCAACAATAAATTCATCAACGGCCGCTAAAACCCCTGTTGGCAGGATCGCAAGCCATTTCCGCCAAGTCTTGCCGAGCGAGGATCCCTTGTCGCGTAGTATCGGGCTCGCCCACATCATCCGTCGTGATCGCTCGTCAACTCGCTCAACGGGCCTTCGGCCCTAGACGGCATGGTCGGAACCTCCGGTTCCTCAACGACCTGCGGTCTTATGTGGGCTAGCCTCGCTGCGTCTGACACCAGCCGATAGAACGAGAGAAAACAGCCAGCAACATCAATGGCTTACACTCCATAGCGACCCCCGCTGGGTGGGGTGCAAGGGGGACGGCCCCCCGGTCATACGGTAGGTATGGCCCCTCGAAAATTTCTCGGAGAAATTCCTGAGGGTCGCCTTCCAACCGGACGAGACGCGGAGGCTAGAGACACGTTGGCTGTCACACTCGTTGTGACCGTATTGTGACCCGATGACGAGAAGCTCTAGTCGACAGGCAATCTTTGCGAGAAGATGGACCTATTGGCCAAGGACCTTCGGGGCTACAGCAGATGCAGCCTAATCCACCTGACGTAGCGGTCACATTACTCCCGTGGATAATCATCTACGGCATAATTTCGACTGCTGCCCTTTGGAGACGCAAAGGCGAGGAAAACCGATCCATTGGATTCAGACGATGGAAGAGGATGAACATTTTCCTCTTCGGAGCTATCGGCTTGGGATTCCTCTCTCTCTGGCTCAGAGACAACGGGCTTACGAGATGAGGACGCCTCTTGGAGGAATCGATAGGTAGCATAGGTCTAGTCGCCTCTTGCGAGGCTCGCTTAAAGAAAAAGGGAGTGTCCCCTAGGATATCATTTTCTTTTAGGCGAGGGCGAAGCATGAGCCCGACTATCCTAAGTTTTTTCTAGTGTATCTAAGATATCTTTCTTTAAACAACATGGGGTTAAACCCATTGATTTCGTTGAGAAATTTTATCCAACAGGACGCGACTCGTGTCCTGCACTTACGGAATCATCCGAAATTGCGAGTCTTTTTGTAATATTCAGCATCCGATTTAGTCACACGATTTCTGTTCTTCGAGTTGTCCTCCCCGTTTAGATAATCCTCCAGAATGGACCTCATTCGGAAGCTCGGAAGGTACACGGTGATTTTCTCTCCCCGTCTGACACGGGATCGATAAATCCACTGAATTAACTCTGTCAGCGCGTATTGATCCTGCTCGACACCATGACGGCCAGTGCCAAGCCAGCGGTTTATGTAGTGGTTTATGTTTTGATCGTAGAGATACACGAGTGTTGATTTCTCAATGTAGTCGTTGGTCCCACGAGTGGTGTTCGCAAGCCATGTGACCCCGTCGAATAGCCGCGACCCGGAGGCAAACGGTCCAGGCTTTGGCTTCATGCCCTTCTTGACCTGATCGTCATCCAATCCGTTGAGAAACCAATTCCGTTTGGCGCAAGTCACAAGAACGCAAGAGAGATCATCCCCGAGATCATAGCGACGGATACCCCTAAGCGCGTTCGAAACCCTCTTGCCCACAGCCTTGCCGTCCATCTGTCCGGTGAAAGACAACCTAACCCCGTGGAGCGAGGGAATCTTTTCGAGAGTGATCAACTCCCGCGCTTTCTTCCGAAAGGCTTCATTCGCTTCGGGGTCTTCGTCATGGCTGTACCCGATTCCGAGTTTCCTCAGATAAGCCAAGAGCATCGATCCTTCCGCCATAAAGGTATAGATGGTCAATGATCGGCCTGAACGGAGAAGGATTTCCGGCAGCGTCCACATGAAGAATACGCCTTCTACGAAATAGAGCGTTCCAGCACACGCGGGACCGAAGAATTTTTCCTTCAGTGTATCGTTGACCTCTCCGGCGTTGTCTCGCCACTTGTTGGTGGCATCCACGCGGCCCGTCTCAGGATCGACGGTGACATACTCCCTGCCTAGATAGAATTCGATGAATGACCTTAGGGTCAGACCCTCGATGCCGCGACAGACCTCAGGGACTTCATCGATGATGATTTCGTATCCGTCGAGAAGACCCTGCCCCGCGAGTATCGCTATGTCTTCATAAAGCGCGTGTGTCGTCGCGACATTTCTCCCCGATGCCAAAAGCTCTCGGAGGCTTTCCCGCTTCGTTTTATATTCCCCCGTGCTGTCGGGTTGATCGAACTCGACTTCCGATCGCTCAATGATCCTATCGACCTCGCCTAACAGCGGTGTAACGACAAGATAGCGCCTGTCAGTTCGAAAGGACTTTATCATTTCGCTTGTCTTGCCGAAGCCGCACGGCCTATCAATTATGTAAACTGGATCGTCACGCAGAAATAAACTTTTGAATATATCACTCATTGATTGTTCTTAGTCTCCTTTCTCTTCGCCATTCGATAAATCGTCCCGGCTGTCACCCCGGCACTTTTGAAATATCGATCCCACATATATCGCTGTCTCTTGGGATCGTAGTTGCCTCGCCTTGTCGTCTGAGACCATTCGTCCCAAAGGTCGAAGCCCTCCTGTGATCCGCCCGAAGCGTCAAACAATGCTGCTCCGACCTTGAACCATTCAGGCTGGTTATCTGCCGGGATGTGGGACAGGGCTTCCCTCAGTCGGACAGGATTCCAATCGGAACTCTTATGCGACCCCCGTCCTTTCGTTCGCCGCCCTTCCGATGGTTCTGGGGTGTAATTCTCAATTCCCAATGTCTTCGCCATGTCGGCAAAGCTGTTAATCGGCAACGTCGTTTCCCTCCTTTCTCCTTAAATTCCTCAGTTGTTCGGGCTTCAGCCAGTAACCCACGGGACTTTCGATATTACTCTCCGACCCTACCGGACTCACTAAAGATGGCGTTAACAGATCATTTTTTCCGTCCCGACAAATCGCCATCACCCGGTTAAAGGCACCGGGATCGACCTTGCCGAACCGATGACGATGGGTGTTCCAAAGGATGCCGGCTGACTTATGGGTGGCAAACTCACGGCCATTCCGCAGGAGGACAAAGAGGCCGCCCCGAAAGGCGACCCCCCATGCCTCGTTAATTCGAGCAATCATGCGACTGCCTCGACTTCTAGAATGCCCCTGTTTTGGTGGTGGTGGTGCCCTTCCAGAGCGTTCGAGGGTGTCCGACGATGTAGGACAGCGGGAAGATCAAACGATCGATATTTGACCCTCTTCGCCACCTTGGTTTGCTCATCGGTCACGTCATGGTCTGCCCAATAGGAAAGGCTGTGATCCTGCTTGAAGACAGGGACCCCGTTCCGCTCGACATGGACGACAATATCGGGAGACAAGCCAAGCTCATCCCGAAGGGCACGACAAAGCGGCCCAAGTGGGTCTTTGTAGGTCCGACGACCACCACGGGTGTCAGATGTATCGACCTCGATCCCGCTTGCGTGATGGATAGCCCTATAGCTGCCAGTCAGTTCAACGCTGATCTTGCCATTCATAGCGCGGCAAACATCTGGTCGAAAGAGACCGGCTCGACAGCCTTCCGCTTAGGTTGCTTCGGCTTGACGATGATAGGAACCCGCTTCCGGTATCTCGGTTTGTAGGTTCCTTCCGCTAGTGCCAGGGCCTTACGGCGTTCAAAGTCGGTAGCCGCTTCGATCAACAAAGCCCTGTCGTGACGAGTGCTCCCGCCATGGGACTGAAGACCAAGATTGGACCGCCTGAGGTCAAGCTCATTGCCATTCAGGAAGACGACCCGCTGCCCCGGAAGAGCATCGACGATCACCCGACCAATTAGGACTTCAAGCTTGCCCGGTGCACATGCGCCGACCTGTCCGCCCCGAAGGAGCCAATTACGGCTGACCTTGTGGGCTACCAGCCAGTTCCAATCGTCGTGATCGACAGTGGCTTCAAGGGTGCCATCCCTGCCAATCGGGACGTGCACAATGAAACCATCCTGCCTGCCCCCTGTAAGCCGAACATCACGGGGCCTCAAAGCGAGACCCCCAGATCAGCCAGCATACGCTTTGCAGCTTCGTCATGATCGAGACCCTTAGCGACCTCATCGACGAACTGAGTCACTCGCATTTTGATAAGTTCTGACTTGGCCTCTTGGTTGAGCCTGTAATCGTTGGCCCATTCACGACGCGCGGCTTCAGCCATGGCTTCACCCTGTCGGCGCTGGTCTTCAAGGCTTGTGCGATTAGTCATCATTCACCCCGACGAGACAAACCTGACTGACGGGCATAGATCGATGACTTCTTTGCCTCTTCCTGCCTTTCAGTGGGGGTCTCATCAATCGTCCGGTCTACGGTACCGGCTTGCATTCCCCGGCGTTCAAGGACCCTGATGGCTACGAGTTCGGCAAACTCAGAGTTGGTCACGTTGTCGAGGGCGTCGGCAGTATCGTTCACCCTCTGGCGCAGCATCTCCCGTTCTGCCGATGACATCTTGGCGAGGGGCTTGTTGAAAAAGTAGGTATCCGGGACGGTAATCTTAGTCATATAAAAGTTCCTTTCGAAATTGATGGTTCAAATAGCCGATACGTTTACGTCAAGGCGTTCGCCCGTTTCGGATGACACATGGGCCATCTCTAACGTCCAGCCGCCTTTCTTCGCCCAATCGGCAAGGGCTCGGATCAGTGCATTTCGTTCGGTAAATTGCCCCAAGAGGGGATCGAGGACTTTGATAAATTCAGCGATATGAAGCTGATGAGGGGTCTTCCAAAGCCTGACGAAACCTTTGGCCTTGCCCTTCGAGACGCTGATAACTGTGAGATCAAACGGAGTGGGATTACTCCCGATATAATTAAGTTCATACGTGGCAATATCTTTCAGATCGGTAGTCATTTGTCCTTCTGTTGTCCGCCCCAATGGGACGGTGTTAGCGTTCGGTATTTTTCGTGTTGAGAGTAGGATATAAACTCCTACTCTCTACCTATTGTACTCCGTTTTCACCTAGAAGTCAATAGTATAAACGGAGCGTGTTCTTACAAGTACTTGATATACAAAGCTTTATACCCCCAAGAAAATTTTTGAAACACGGAGTAAGGCTACTCTTCCGCCAATTCCTTCCTGATTAACCTGTCGAGTTCACATACTCTGACCTTGAGCCTTCGGCTTTCATCAACGAGTTGAATCAACTTCAAGTCAGGGTCGTCGGGCGGAAGCATCTTAGGTTGCGAAATAGAGCGTTGCCCTCTGTAGAAGTCTACGACTGTGCCCACGTGGCCTTCCTCCAAATGATAGGACCAAAGAATGCCTACCGAGCGAAGGCAAGTCTCCGCCGGTTATGACGATGTAAGGGTTCGGTATCCGGCTGGCTCGTCTAGTCCGCTCGCGTGGGGGACGTCATTGACGTAGGTGCCAGTGGTGGCCGCCAGTAGTTAGACGACTCGATTACGGCTATCCTTGGGCCGGCTTAGCGATTCTTGAATCAAGGGGGCGCAGATTGTGGAAATAACGGACCCGTCTACCGAACTTCATCGGCTTTGCGAAAAGCTAAAGGCCAATGACGCGAGGGATGAGACACGCAAAGCTCTGGCAAGGCAGTTTGGCGTCACCGTCGACAGCCCAGAATTTTTCGCGATACTTGCGGCCATTTCTGCGAGGATCGCCCGTCTGCGCTCGTTGGTAGCCTCAATGACCGCGACGCCGGAAATCTTCCGCCAAAGGTTTGATCAAGCCTGCGTCCGGGTGTCGTCGTTTATCTCGTCCGCCAATCTACACAACTCGTGGCGCGGGGTACGCGATAGTGCCTTTGAACCCGTTTCGCTCAACAGCCTTCTGATGGCGGGGCATACCATTCAGGGAGTGGCCCCTTTACGTGTACCGACCGAGGCTCAGCGGGCGGAGTTTCTCCAAAAGATTGATGAGGCGATTAACGCCATTGACGATAGGCAAGATGTTATCATGGCCGTATTCGTTACGTCGTTCGTTGCCCTAAGGTTCATGATCGAAAAATTAGAATTTTACGGGGTTGACGGTGTATTAGAGCAACTTCTAAATACCCACGCAATTCTGTCCAGCGTCGAATATTCTGACAAGAAGAAAGGTAAAAACAGGACATTCGCGAAAGCGTGGGCTGTACTGGCGAGCATATATGTCGCCTTGACGATTCCTGACGCTGGGCTCACTGCAGTGCAAAATTATTACGCGGACTATCAGGCGGTGATCGAATATTTTTCCCAACAAGTCCCGCCGGAAAGCCCTAAACTGCTAACCGGACCAGCAGAGGACAAGCAAGCTACACCCATTGAAGAACAAGCGGCCGATTCCAACACGTAGCAAAAGAAGTTAATTATCATGCAAATTACTCTTTCAGAAGAAGACATTCAGTATGTGAAAACCTTCTTTCCGCATATGGCGGCTCGGACATTCAAAGCCATACAGGACCAGCAGCAATTTGTGCATTACTGCGACGCAGATGCCGCTCTTTCCATGATCGATAAGGGTGAGTTGTGGCTTAGAAACACAACGTGGATGAACGACACATCTGAGCTTAAGCACGGGGTTAACCTCCTAATCCAAGCTTACAATACAGAGCAAGGCCTTCAGCTACGGGACCGGCTCAACAATGAGTGGCCAGGCTTTACCGAGAGATTCGAGCCTATCTTTTCCTCGTGGATCGGACATTGGCAGCAAGAGACCTACATAGCTTGCGTGACTGAGTTGCTACCCAAAGAGGATTTAATAGGCCGGTTGTCCATGTGGCGTGCTTACGGGAAGGGCAGTTCACCCGTGGCCTTCGTCGTGAATGGAGGACCGATGTTGAGGCCATCGGACGCGCTAAAGGCATATACAAGCCCTGTCGCCTATCTCGACCAAGAGGGTTTCAATCAGGAATTCTCAGTGCTGGCTAACAACATTATGAGCAGCTTTGACTACGTCAAAAGCATCGGTGAGACACAGACGTTTAATAGCTTGTTCGCGGCATTCAGGTACGCCGTCATATGCACAAAACATCCGTCATTCTACGAAGAACGTGAGTGGCGTATAATATACCAGCCTACGTTTGAATCATCCGATAGGTTGGTTGAGGACTACAGGTCAATTGGTGGAGCACCTCAAAGAATATTCAAGATTCCGATGAAGGATATTCCAGAGAAAGGACTTTATGGTGTTACCTTGCCTGATTTGTTGGTAAGGATCATTATTGGTCCCGGTCCGAATTCCGCTAACCTTCATAGGGAATTCGTTCGCTTTCTTGGAAAGGCTGGCGTGCCGAACGCTATCGACAGGGTGATTGTGTCGGACGTGCCGCTCAGAACCTAATCGATGAAAAAGGCCCAAGCTTGTGGCAAGGGCCTAGGGTATGGTCTGACGAGAGGATCAGCCCCGATCAGAGTGGGTCCGCTGTGGGGAAGAAGCGATTGGATTTCAGGCCGTTACGGTTTCTTCTGGCGTCACCTGTCCCTCAATCACTTTCTGTTCGTCCCGTCGTGCCTTTCCCAAGAGCTTCGCCCTGACGGCTTCCTGACTGGCATGGGCATACCGGAATAGCATCGCCGGTGTCCTGTGACCCGATATGCTGGCAACCTCCGGGATCGACAGACCAAGCTCAAACAGGCGGGAAATCCCCTCGTGTCTCAGATCGTGGAAATGAAGGTCCTCGATAGCTGGTTCTGCGCGCTTGCAGATACGGGTCCAACTCGTCTTCACTACCTCGACATCGACAGGAAATGCTCTCGTCGTCGGAGTGACCCTAGGTGGGCCAATAATTCCCCGTGGTTGAGCGAAAGCCAGCGTGAGACAGGACGATGCTTTGTCTGTCAGTGGTATCACTCTCGAATGGCCGTTCTTCGAGACAGGGATGGTCAACAGATGCCGTTGGAAATCGACGTTGCGGAATTCTATCGCGAGGATTTCTCCCTGCCGCATGGCCGTCTCTAGGGCAAAGACGATGATAGGAACAAGGTACGGATTGGGCTGACCGTCTAGGGTCCTGAGCTTCCGCGCTTCCGACAGCAATCGTTCTTCCTCTCCGGGACGTAGCCTCCGCTCACGCCTGACGTCGATGGCAGGCAGATAGAGGTCTTGGAGAGGGTTACCTGTCGGTATGTGCCATTCGGCCTTGGCGACCTTGAACATGTGGAAGAGTGGAGCGAGTTCCCTCCGGAGTGACTTCGCTGTCACCGGGCGACCTGTGAGCCTCGAAACCTCCTTAAGCCTTTGGTCACGGTACTGTGCGAAATCCTTTGATTGAAGGTCGTTCAGGGTTTTCGTCGCGATAGGATAGCGGAGGAACCTGTCGAGCAGGATCGTTTCGAATCTCGCTGAACGCTTCTTGGGTAGGACTTCGTTTTTGTATCGAGTGACGAGTTCAGCCAGGGTGATCGATTTGAGTGTTTTCCTGTCGGGTCCAAGCTCTTGGCGGTCTAACTGCCGTTCGATCTCCCGTGCCCATTCGAGGGCGTCTGACTTGGCGAGGAATGACTTCGAACTCGCTTCGTGGCCTCTCCGTCTGACTTGGACATTCCATTTGCCGTTACGCTTGCGAATTGATGCCATTTCGGATGCTCCGTGTGACCCAGTTGTGACCGGAAGGTCGATCCCCGAAGATTCTCATGGGAAATCAGATGTTTCGGGTGAATGACCATAGCATCCGTCGTGATGACGGCACCTCCAGTGGTGTCTGGGGCGTCTATACGCTGCAGAGCGCATTCCAGCCGATCTTCGCCTTCAGGGAAGGCAAGCTGTCGATCGTCGCATTCGAGGGGCTGATCCGGCCGTTTCGTGACGGCGAGCCGCAGTCGCCGATGAGTTTCTTCAACACCTGCCCGGCGGGCGACCGCCTGCACATCGAGGCGCTGACGCGGACGCTACACCTGCTCAACGCCGGCGCCTGCCTGCCGGAAGAGGCGTCGATCTTCGTCAACTTCGACCCGTCTGTGTTCACCGACCGCGCCATCGCAGACAACGCGCTGCGCGACATGCGGCTGGTGCTGCACGAGGCCGGCATCGACCCGCGCAGGATGGTTTGCGAGGTGACCGAACAGAAATCGGCCTCGCAGGAAACGCTCTACAGCTTCGTCGAGGCGCTGAGAGCCAACGGCTTCCGCATCGCTGTCGACGACTACGGCGCCGACGAATCCGACATCAACCGGATCAAGGAGCTCAAGCCCGACATCGTCAAGTTCGATGCGCACTGGATCACGCAACTGATGGAGTCCGGCGCCGGCTTTGCCCTGTTGACCACCATGGTGAAGAGCTTCGAGCAGCAAGGCATTCGCACCGTGTTCGAGGGCCTCGAGGAAGGCTGGCAGCTCGAGCTTGCCGAGAAATCGGGAACCTCGATGGTGCAAGGCTTCGTGCTGGCGCGGCCGGAACTGGCGCCGACCAGCTTTCGCGTCTTCGGCAAGGGCGTTGAGGCGTCCGCGGCAGCGACGGGCATCGGCGATGCGCCGGTCAGTTCGGGCGCGGCGCCGACGACGCGCCCGGCGCGGGTGTTCGGGCGCAGGAACGCCTCGTGAGCGTTTGGCCGGACAGGCGGCGCAATGCCGCCGAGGCGATCTTTGCCGACGAGATCGGCATCGAGTACGGCGTCTATGGCGACTTCCGGCTGAAGAGCGCCTATCAACCGATCTTCGCGCCGCGCGGCCGCTCGTTGGCGCCGGTCGCCGTCGAGGCGTTGATCGAGGCGCAGCGCGACGCGAGGCCGGTCGCGCCGCCGGTGTTCTTCGGCAGCCTGCCTGCCGCGGACCGCCTGTTCGTCGAGACGATGTGCCGGATGCTGCATCTGAGGAACTTCCGC
>NZ_RZSG01001419.1:0-606 GCF_003997725.1 Mesorhizobium sp. M4A.F.Ca.ET.050.02.1.1 | reverse complement strand
CGTGTAAATCAACGCAACCCCAGCTGCCGATGCGGCGTTGGAATCGCGAGGGACCATTCCCGGATGGGAGACATCAGATGAAAACCCTTCTGACCGCGACCGTCGCAGCCCTGCTGGCCGGCGCGCCGGCCGCTCTGGCGCAATCGACGAACCAGGTCGCGCCCATGCTTGCCGACAGCAAGGTCGACACAAAGACCTTCGTCACCACCGTACCCAACGCCAACGAATTCGAGATCCAGTCGAGCAGGCTGGCCGAGGAGAAGGCCTCCTCCGACGACATCAAGGCCTTCGCCAGAGAGATGATCGCGGACCACACCAAGGCGGGCGAGGATTTCAAGGCGGCGCTGAGCCAAGGCCAGACCACCGCCTCGATCAAGCCCGCCGGGCCCGCGCTCGGCCCTAAGGAACAGCAGATGCTGGGCGAGTTGAAGAGCGCGAGCGGCAAGGCGTTCGACCAGAAGTACATCAAGATGCAGACGGACGCGCACAAAGAGGCGGTCGCGCTGTTCAGCACCTATGCGAAATCGGGCGACGACCCGGCGATGAAGGAATTCGCCAAGAAGACGCTGCCGACGCTGAAGATGCATGAGAAGCACGTGAAGGAAC
>NZ_RZSG01001418.1:0-608 GCF_003997725.1 Mesorhizobium sp. M4A.F.Ca.ET.050.02.1.1 | reverse complement strand
AACATGGGCTACGCGACGCTCTGGCTCGGATTATTCGCGATTTCGACAGCAAGCGCGGCGCCTTTGCCGCGCTGAAATACAACTCCCCGTGGATGCTGGCCACCGAGGATTGGGCCGAACGATCGGGCCATACGGTCGAATCTCTGTGCGAGGTGATTTCTCAGTGGCGGATTTCACGCTGCTCGGGCGAGCCGATGGATCCTAGAATATCTCCGGTCTTTGAAGATCTTCGAGGCGCTGCGGAGGAGTGGAGAGACGAGACAGGTAACGTCGACCCGCCCCTGCGCTTTGATCCTGAAAAATCAAAATTTCCCAATCGCAAGGAACTGAAGGAACATACTCAAAACAGATGGGGCTCTCTAGGGTTGGCGGGGCAATGGCACAACTACGATGCTAGAGATCTTACTTTTGGTGGTGTTTTTGAAGACAGATTTGGCCACCGAGTTGCAGTCAGCATGACCTTCAAGCTTGGATACGGAGGCCCAATAAGGCTGTTTCTGCAATTTCCTTACTACTCGGGCGGCGAACCGAGATCACTTGACCTCTTCACGCTTTCTGGCTGGCTCGTACGCAATGCGCTCCGGCTACCACAAGCCCCCGAATTCGAA
>NZ_RZSG01001417.1:0-608 GCF_003997725.1 Mesorhizobium sp. M4A.F.Ca.ET.050.02.1.1 | reverse complement strand
GGTTCTGCCTCGGCGTGCGCGCCTTGACGCGCGCCCAGGCGGCATCGCTGGCGATGAAGCGGGCATGGGGAAACAGCGGCAGGCCGGAAATGTGGTCGGCATGGAAATGGGTGACGACAACCGTGCGCACGTCGCCGGGCGCAAGGCCGAAGCGCTCGAGCACCGGCTGCACCTGTTCGGCCGCGTTGAGCTCGGGCCTAAGCACAGCGCCGTAGAGGCGCAGCATGCGGCCGCGCCCCTGCCCCGTGGTGGCCTCTGGGGTGTAGCCGGTGTCGACCAGCACCGGCCCGGCCTGCGGATGAATGAACAGCCCGTAGCGGACGCGCAGCCTGACGCTATGCCAGCCGCCGCCGCGCAGGATCAGCCGCTCGGCGGCGCTGACCCAGGCGCTGTTGGCGAAGACGATCTTCATGCCAGCCCTCCGCCGGCGAAGGTGCGGTCGAGCCCCTGCTCGAACCCGACCTTCGGCGTCCAGCCGAGCAGGCGACGGGCCTTGGCGAGGTCGAGGCTCTGCGCATAGGCGAACAGGCCAAGCCCGTAGCGCGTCACCGGCGGTTCTGGGGGCCCGGGCAGAGCGAGCGCCATCGCCTCCATGGCGCTGGCGACAA
>NZ_RZSG01001416.1:0-610 GCF_003997725.1 Mesorhizobium sp. M4A.F.Ca.ET.050.02.1.1 | reverse complement strand
GCCAGCAACTGGAACCATACGCCGCTCGCCTGGAGCGCCGGGATGCGCTGCTCGGGGGCGAGGGAGACAAGCGACCTGCGTCCGCTCAGAACGGCGGCGATCTCCGGCTCGCGCGCGCTTGCGACCTGAAGCAGCAGGCGCAACAAAAGGCTGCGCTCATCCTCACGAAACTTGATGCGTCTGCTCTGTTCCAAAGCGCTCTCCTGATCCCGTCCGCATCGGCTGCCGCTGTAGCCGCGCCCTGAATCGAGGGTGGCGCCGGCTGTCAGGCGACCCGGTCGGGAACCGGACGCCCCTCGAAGAAGGCGGTCAGGTTCTCCACCACCTTCATGCCCATTGCCACCCGCGTTTCCTCGGTCGCGCTGCCGAGATGCGGCAGCAGCACGACATTCTCCAACTGCTTCAGTGCCTCCGGAACGGCCGGCTCCTCGGCAAAGACGTCGAGGCCAGCGCCGGCGATCTCGCGCCTTTGCAGCGCGCCGATCAGGGCGTCCTGGTCGACGACGTCGCCGCGCGCGGTGTTGATCAGGAACGCGCTATCCTTCATCAACCGCAGGCTTCGGGCATCGATCAGATGGCGGTTTTCCGCGCCGCCCGGGCAGTGCAGCGA
>NZ_RZSG01001415.1:0-611 GCF_003997725.1 Mesorhizobium sp. M4A.F.Ca.ET.050.02.1.1 | reverse complement strand
GACCAGCCCCTCCCGATCAACCTCGATTTCCCGCCGGAAGCCACTCCTGAGTGACTCATAGAGATAGCGTCTGTCCTCATCGAGACATGTGTAGCGCTGCGGGCTTTTGACGATCCTCAGCTCCGGCAATTCGATGAAGGCCGCCGCGATCTCGGCGCTTTCGCCAGGCTTCAGTCGCAGCCGCCGGATCGGCAGCGTGTTGGTGAAGGGCGTGACGGTGAGATCGGGGTCGAGCGCCCCGGTCAGTTCCGGAATCGGAGCACCGTCCTTCGACCAGTTGCCCATTCCATCCGTCTCGAGCCGGAAGCGCCCGCCGCCGACGATGCCGACCTCGACCTCCCTGGCGCGCCAGTCGGGGTCGCATGAAATGCGGTAGTGGACCGCGAACGGCGCATGGTCGGCCGAGATCGCCACGGACTCTGCCGATATCCCACCGGAGTCCTGCCTCAGGACGAGGTGTTCGATGCCAAGGCCCTGCCACTGCCGCCATCGGACGATCGTGCTCCGAGCCCGGTCCGCCACTGCTACGATTTCCCAACCGGCGGCTTGTACGGTCCGCCGGGCACGCCCCAGCCCCAGGCGGGCATCGGCTCCGTCTCGGGGTCGCAGGT
>NZ_RZSG01001414.1:0-613 GCF_003997725.1 Mesorhizobium sp. M4A.F.Ca.ET.050.02.1.1 | reverse complement strand
GAGACAGACAACAACCATTATCCGCCGCACCAACCCGAACGGTACCTAGAGCGTTTCATCGTTTCAGGAAAGCGAAGGACGCTCTATCTCTTTGTTTTGACGCAATTCCGGACGGAAAACCGCTACGCACTTTTCCTGGAATTGCTCAGGAGTTTCTTGACGGCTGCCAGAAGCCTCAAAAACATCCATCCCGTCAATCCGTCGGCAAGCGATAGTCCCTAAATTGCTCGCGCAAGGTGATCTTCTGGATCTTGCCGGTGGCGGTATGGGGAATTTCGCCGACGAAGGCGACGTCGTCGGGCAGCCACCACTTCGCCACCTTGCCGCTCATGAAGGTCAGGATGTCGGTCTTGCTCGGCTCCTTGCCCGGCTTGCGCACGATGACCAGCAGGGGCCGCTCGCCCCATTTCGAGTGCGGAACGCCTATTGCCGCCGCCTCGGCGACATCGGGGTGGCCGACGGCGAGGTTTTCGAGATCGATGGTCGAGATCCATTCGCCGCCCGACTTGATGACGTCCTTGGCGCGGTCGGTGATCTGCATGTAGCCGCCAGCATCGATATGGGCGACGTCGCCTGTGTCGAACCAGCCCTCGGCGTCGAACTGCTCGGAGCC
>NZ_RZSG01001413.1:0-613 GCF_003997725.1 Mesorhizobium sp. M4A.F.Ca.ET.050.02.1.1 | reverse complement strand
GCCAGTAGGTGCCCGGCCGTTCGTGGGCGGACACCGCATGCATGTTCAAGTTGATCTCGTCCTTGCCGGCGCGCCGGTGCCAGAACAGCAGTTGGCGCTTGCAGCCGCGCTCCCATGTGTCCCACGCCTTGCGCTGATACCAGCGCGGGCGCCAGCCGTTATTTGGTAGTTGGATCGTCGGCATTGGTTTCCGAGAGTTTGAGCACCTGCACAATGACGGGCGTGCCGTCCTTCCCCGTGAGTTCGGACTTATCCGCCAAGCCGAGATCGCGAGCGATGATGTTGGCATTCAGGAGGTCGGCGGCTGCGCCGGCGAACTTCTGCGCGCGGATGATTTCGTCCACTCGCGTTGTGACGGAGGAAAAATCTTTCCGGCTGCAATAATCTGCCCAGGTCGTGCGATCGATATCGAGGAAGATGTACAGCCCCGCGAGCGTCATTGCCCGCATCTTGGCAACGTTCTTGATCACGACTTTGCCCTTGTAGGCGAATGGCTTGGCCTCATAGAGCGGGTTGGCTTCGACCCATTCGAAATACTCGCTGGCCGCCTGCCACAGATGCTCAGGCGTGGTAAATATCGGATTGCGGCCGTGCGAGCTGCGCGCCTTCCAGA
>NZ_RZSG01001412.1:0-615 GCF_003997725.1 Mesorhizobium sp. M4A.F.Ca.ET.050.02.1.1 | reverse complement strand
CGTCGGCGAAGCGGTTGATGGGCGCGTCCTCCAGCGCCTCATCGACGCCGGCGCTGGCATAGAAGGCGAGCAGCTCGGCGATTTCGGCAGGGGTGTTGGGGAAGGCGGCGATCATGCTGCCACCATCGTCCGCGCGGCGGCGATTTGCAACCTCGGTGAGTTTGTCAGCCCGTCGGTATCCGCGGATCCTGCACCAGATAGAACGTCCAGCGCGGCGTGTAGTCGGTGATCAGGAATTCGAAGCTGCCCGTCATCAGCGGGTCGATCTTGCCGTTCTTGAACAAAAGCCGGTCATAGGGTTCGAAATCGCGGTCGAACTCGGCGAAGTTGCTCGCCACGATGTTGTCGGGCGACTTATTGCGCTGGTCGAAGGACAGGCCATCGCCGAATACGCTCGGCTGGTCGAGGATCTCCTGTAGCTCGAACTGGAACTCCACCCAGGCCTGGCCGCTGTTGTTGAGCGTCTCGATGCGCATGTAAATGATGCCGTTGGCGACCTCGCCGGCCTTGCCGAATGCCTCGATCGGCTTGGTGGTGCGGATGGTCAGCGTCACCGGTGTCGCCGAATTCAGCTCTTCGGTGATGACGATCGGATCCTCCTTGGTGCCGATGCCA
>NZ_RZSG01001411.1:0-615 GCF_003997725.1 Mesorhizobium sp. M4A.F.Ca.ET.050.02.1.1 | reverse complement strand
GCACTTTCCCCGTGAATTTGAACATGTGTTCTCTCCGTTGAACTGACGCCAGTGGACGCCTGCGATGCGGTATCGTTTTCGTGTGACAGCCAGATGAAAGTCTTATGAAACCGGCACGCCGCAGTACGAAAAAGTAAACTCTTTTTAACCGGTTGTAGCAATCGCTCCGCGATTATTTTTCCGGCTAAGCATTCCGCTCCTTGCCTTTTGCCCTATCCCCTTCCCTTTCCCCTCGTTTCAAGATCAATTTCCGGCGCCGCGATCGCCGCTCACACCGCGCCGGCGATGGCGTTTTCAAGCAGCGTGAGTGCCCCTTTCTTGGTCAGCTTGACCGGGTTGCCGCTGGCGGTCGGATCGACCACCGCCATGTCGGCGATCAGCCCCTTGCGCTTCTTGTCCATGTCGAGACCCTTGATCAGGCCGGGCAGCGCATGCGGCACCTTGAGCTCCTTGCGCAGCTTGATGATCGCCTTGGCGAAACCGTCGAAGCCGCCCTTGATGCCGCAATAGGCGGCGAGCCGGGCGATGCGCTCGTCGATGGCGTCACGGTTGAAGGCCAGCACGTAGGGCATGAACACGGCGTTGGTCATGCCGTGATGGGTGTCGTAGAGCGCG
>NZ_RZSG01001410.1:0-616 GCF_003997725.1 Mesorhizobium sp. M4A.F.Ca.ET.050.02.1.1 | reverse complement strand
GTTTGCCAAGGCCGAAAAGCCTACGGCCTCGCTTGGCCGCCTCGAGGATATCGCGGCCTGGCTCGCCGCTTGGAGCGGGCAGGCGCCGCCGGCGGTCAGGCGGCCCCAGGTGGCGATCTTCGCCGGTAACCATGGCGTTACCCGTCATGCCGTCTCGCCGCGGCCGGTGGCGGCGACCGCCGATGCGGTGGAACTGTGCGCGGCCGGGGGAGCGGCGATCAACCAGGTCTGCATCGCCAACGACCTCGGCCTCAAGGTCTTCGACCTGGCGCTGGATGTTCCGACCGGAGACATCACCGAGGAAGCCGCGCTCGACGAACGCGGCTGCGCCGCCACCATGGCCTTCGGCATGGAAGCGGTCGCCGGCGGCGCCGACCTCATCTGCCTCGGCGATCTCGGCGTCGGCAATTCCACCATCGCTGCCGCCCTGTGTGCGGCGCTGTTCGGCGGCGCTGGCGTGGACTGGGTCGGACCCGGATCGGGCGCTGACGCGGCGATGACGGCGCGCAAGGCGGAGGTGGTCGATCGGGCGCTCGCCTTTCACGGCGACAGCCTCAGCGATCCACTCGAGGCCTTACGGCGTGTCGGCGGCCGCGAGTTCGCCGCCATCGCTGGC
>NZ_RZSG01000140.1:0-10712 GCF_003997725.1 Mesorhizobium sp. M4A.F.Ca.ET.050.02.1.1 | reverse complement strand
GATACGGCGCAGCCTTGACCGCCACATACGCCCTCGGGAAGCCTAACCGCTCCTGTGGCGTCAAATGCCTTGCCACCCCAATTGGCCGTTGAAGCCTTCGCGTGCTTCCGCTAAGAAGCCGTGGCTGGCTGGTTCACCGGCTGGTTCGTTTTACCGGGAAGCACCCGTAGCTCAGCTGGATAGAGCGCTGCCCTCCGAAGGCAGAGGTCACAGGTTCGAATCCTGTCGGGTGCGCCAATTTCAAGTAAGTATCCATAGCTTTCGCACCGATCGCGCGAGAACGCCGCGTCAGAGATAGGTGGAGGCCAGGCCACCGTCGACCGGCAGGTTGACGCCATTGATCCAGCGCGCCGCGTCCGAGCACAGGAAGACGACGGCCGGGGCGATCTCGTCTGCAAAGGCAGGGCGCTTCATTCTGCCACTGTCAACCTCGACCCGATCCTGACCAAGCATGGTGATGAAGTCGCCGAGGATTGGCGTAAAGACCGGGCCGGGCGCAACAGAATTCATGCGGATGTCACGCGAGAGGAAGAGCTGCTGCGCCCGCATGAACGTCCAGACGATCAGGGCTTCCTTGAAATATTGATAGCAGGTGTCTTGCGAAACCGGATTCGCAGCCAACCAGTCGTGACCAGACTGGAAGGTCCCGGTCGTTGCCAGGTCCTTGTGCAGGGCGAGGCGTTCCGGCCATGCGGCGCCCAATATCGATGCGAAGTTGACGATTGCCGCGCCCGGCGAAAGCCTTCCGACCACTGTCTCGGTCAGGTGACGCAGGCCGAGATAGTTGACGCGGGCGACCGTATCCTTGTCGGCGGTGCCCGGCACGCCTGCCGCGTTGACAAGCCCATCGAATTGCGCGGGCAGGGACAAAACGGCCTCGTCGATCGTATCCGGCTTCGAGAGATCGGCCTTCACGAAGCCATCCAGGGTAACCGCGGGATCATTGCGGTCGATGCCGATTACCCTTGCGCCATGGAAGCGGGCGAGACGGGCGACCTCGGCTCCGATCCCCGAAGACGCACCGGTAATGACCAGAAGCTTGTTGGAGAGATTCATGGTTCGATCTTTCGTGGATTGGTCAAAATGGATAGGGCGTTGCTTGTTCCTTGACGGAAATCCACATCCACTGCGTGAATTCCTCCCAGATCGCCGGGCCTGAGACGCGGCTGCCATTGCCCGAGCGCCGCCGGCCGCCGAACGGTGCGTGCGGCCCGGCGTTGACGGTCTGATCGTTGATGTGCAGATGGCCGACCTCTAGTCTTTCGCCAACGGACCTGGCGCGGTCGACGGAGGCCGAAATGACGCCGGCGGCGAGGCCATATTCGGAGCTGTTGACGAGAGAGATCGCTGCCTCTTCGTCGCGGAACGGGGCAATGCAGGCGACGGGCCCGAAGATTTCTTCCTCGAACGCACGCATGCCTCGCTCGATGCCGAACAGAACCGTTGCCGGATAGAAGCGGCCGCTTGCCTTGCCTCCGGCGAGCAGCTTTGCGCCCTTGGCGACGGCATCGTCGACGATGCCCTGGATTCTGTCGACCTGGGCATCGGAAATGATGGGGCCAAGCGCCACTTGGTCGGTCGAGGGATCGCCGGCAACCAGGTGTCCGGCTCTGGCGGCAAGGCGCGAAGCAATCGCATCGGCATGCTTCTCGTCGACAAGGATGAGACCGGTCGACATGCAGATCTGGCCCTGATGCAGGAAGCAGCCCCAGGCGGCATTCGACGCCGCGATGTCCGGATCGGCATCATCGAGAATGATCAGGGCGTTCTTGCCGCCGAGCTCAAGCTGAACCTTCTTCAGATGCTTGCCGGCCAGTTCGCCGACCCGGCTCCCGGCCGCCGCCGACCCTGTGAACGAGACCATCGCGATGTTCGCATCCGTGCAGAGGGCCTCGCCGGCGTCAATTCCGCCGGGGACGACATGGAGGACACCTGCGGGCAGGCCCGCTTCCTCGAAGAGACGTGCAATGATGATGCCACCGGAAATCGGCGTGCGCGGATCCGGTTTGTGGACGACGGCGTTGCCTGTCGCCAGAGCGGCGGCAATTGCGCGGACAGAGAGGACAAGTGGAAAATTGAACGGCGAGATAATTCCGACCACGCCGTGCGGCACCCGCCGCGCATGGTTCTGGCGTCCAGCATCCATGGTGGGAAGGGCGATGCCGTTCGGCTCGACAGCGGCAGCCGCGGCGTGGCGGATGAAGGCCGCCCCGTGATCGATCTCGATTTGCGCCTTCGCCCGGATGGAGCCGGATTCGCGCATTATCCAGCCGACGAGCTCTTCGCCATTGGCTTCCAGGATATCGGCCGCCTTGTTCAATATGGCCGCGCGCTCGGAGGGACGTTTCGCCGCCCAGGCCGGCTGCGCCAGATAAGCCCCAACCGCGGCTTGCCCGATGTCTGCCGCGCCGCCGACGCCCACCGAGGCCACCAACATGGCGGTCGCCGGATTGCGCACCTCGGCGACGCCGGCAGCCGTCTCACGCCAGCCACCCAGAAATGCCTTGCCGGTCCAGCGCGCCTCGTCGATGAAGCTCCTGCTTTGGATGTTCACTCGTTGATCCTCCCTTGCAAACATTCGCAATTGCTCTGCTGCGCACGCGGGGCATCTGGTCCTGCCGCTGCCAGCGCCCGCAGCAGGTGAATCTTGCCGGAGGCTGTTCGCGGCAACGCCTCAAGCGCACAGAATGTCTTTGGTACTTTGTAGGCTCATGCGCTTGGTGCAGTGGCTAACGAGCGCGGTGGCATCGAGGATGCAGCCTGGCCCCATCACCAAGACGGGGCCGACTTCACCCATTACACCGCGACCTCGGCACTGTGTGGCTCCTCCCTTGCCATCATTCGCTATGTCAAATAGCATTATTGCTATGCCGCATAGCATAGCATTGCTATCTGTCATAGTCTTTTTTGAGATTCCGGAAAGCCAAGCGGCGCAGAGCGGCGCGCTCGACAGATTGGTTGGTTGCGATCTGCGCCGGGCATCATCGTTGCAGTCTCCGACCGCATTGCCGTGCCGAGGCGCGGGGTGTCCGGCGAGCGCAAGATCTCCGAGACCAACCATGACGAGGTCGTCAAGCTGATGGTCGGCGTTGGAGGAATTACAGGAAAAGTACGCGGCGGTTTTCCGTCCGGAATTGCATCAAAACAAGTACTTAGCGCGAAAACGCCTCTAGCGAACAACGCCCCGGCAGGCCCAGGCGACATTGGCGAACGAGCGCGGGCCGTCGGGCCGGCCGGCCTGATAGGCATCGCGGACGGCGGCTTCGATGCGCGTCCGCTCTGCGGCGTCGACCGTGGACATGTATTTGCCGAGCGGCCCCTCGCCGGCGCCGATCGGCGCCCAGTAGTC
Source organism: Mesorhizobium sp. M4A.F.Ca.ET.050.02.1.1 (assembly GCF_003997725.1). Classification (NCBI taxonomy): domain Bacteria; kingdom Pseudomonadati; phylum Pseudomonadota; class Alphaproteobacteria; order Hyphomicrobiales; family Phyllobacteriaceae; genus Mesorhizobium; species Mesorhizobium sp. M4A.F.Ca.ET.050.02.1.1. The sequence goes on along the minus strand of NZ_RZSG01000140.1, from coordinate 7,363 downwards.
GTCGAAATCCGCATAGTCCATGCGGATCATCAGCTCGGTCTCGGTGACGTCGGCAAGACCCTGCTCGACAAAGGTCCGCTTCATCTCGCCCGGCTGCATCATCGGCTGGAAGCAATAGCGGCTGCGCATCTGGCGGCCGCTTTCGCTGAGCGCGGCAACCGTGTCGATCATCATGCGCATGCCGGGCATGCCGCCGAGATGGTCCCACACCACCGCCGCGATCACGCCGCCGGGCCGCGTCACGCGGCGCATCTCGGCCACCGCCTTGCCGGTTTCCGGCACGAAGTGGAGCACGAGCAGGGCAAGGGCGCGGTCGAATGCGTCGTCCGCGAACGGCAAGGCGGTAGCGTCCGCTTGGCTGAAGGTGATGCGCGAATCGGTGTTGCGTGCCTTGGCCGCCTCGATGAAGACGGGCGAGAAGTCGATGGCCTGGATTTCGGCGAGGCCGGCGGATTTCGCCAGCTCGAAGGTCAGGCTGCCGGTGCCGCAGCCGACGTCGAGGATCTTCTCGCCGCCGGCCAGGCCGGCGAAGTCGATGAATTTGGGCGCCAGCCTGCGGCTCCAGCGTCCCATCAGCTGCTCGTAGCCGGATGCCTGGTGCACGGTGAAGCTCGACGTCATCTCGCTCTCCCTTCGCTGGCCTCAGGCTAGTCCTCGACGGGATCGATGCCAAGTGGTGGTAAGACGACCTCGTCGTTCGAGCGGCCGGACGACTCAGACTTTCGAGAACAATGCCTGCACTGTCTCGATCGGCATCAGCATCACTCGCTCGCCCAGCGAAGACAGAATGAAGCCGTGCCGCTGATAGAAGCCGACGGCGTCATCGTCTATCGCATGCGCCACCACGGCGCGAACCCCGGCGATCTCCGACACGGCCAAGCAGCGACGCAGCGCATCGGCAAGCAGGTCCCCGCCAAGCCCAAGTCCCTGGAATGCCTGATCGACCGCCAGGCGGCCGATCAGCAGCAGCGGGACCTGCTCGGGCATACCCCGCCTCAGCTTCGCGCTTGGCAGCGCGATCCGTTCTTCCATCGCCGTCGAGATCGCATAGTAGCCGATGACGCGATTATTCATGTTCGCGTCACAGATCACATAGGTCCGGGCGGACAGGCCCTCGCCGGCAAGAGCGCGATTGCGCAACCAGTCATCGAGCGTGGGATGCCTGCCGTTACGAAACGGGGACACATCGTGGCCGACGGTCAGCCGTTCCGGAGGGCTGACCCGCAACCCCGGCCCTCCACCAGCAGGCATCAGCGCTCCCAGGCGGGCTTGCGCGTCATGCGCGCGCGAAGTTCCTCGTTCGGTTTGTCGGGGGCGTCGAGCAGATCGAGCAATTTCTGATGCGCGTCGGCATCGAGAAAGAAGGCGCGCTGGTCGAGAATGGTTTCTTCAGCCTGCCTGCGGGCGCTGTCCAGCATGAATTCCGACAGTTTCTGCCCGCGCAAACCCGCGGCGCGGCTGAGAATGGCCTTCGTCCCCGCCGAAGCGCGGATCTGAATCACATCATCCTTTCGCGCCGCATCGCGATCGCGGCCGGCATGATTGGACTGCGGCATCGAAATCCTCCTGCATCAGGATCAGATATCTAGCAATTGTCATGACAATGTCAATACAGGCTCGCAGGATCTCACCCCGTAGCGTCCCGGACCCCGAGCCTGCCCACGCTCTCCCGCTCCACCAGCGGGCATTCCAGCTTGGTGATGGGATAGCGGCCGCGGCCCGGCGTGGGCGGCGCTTCCAACTGCTCGATCGCCCATTGGCCCATCGCCATATGCGGCAGGATCGATGTCGTCAGCGGCGGGAACAGATGGCGGGCGATCTCCTCGTCGTCATAGCCGACGACGGAAATATCCTCGGGGATATGCAGGCCGGCCTCCTTCAGCGCCTCGTAGCAGCCGATCGCGGTGCGGTCGTTCTGGCAGAAGATGGCGGTCGGGCGCTCCTTCAGGGCGAGCAATTTGACGGTCGCGGCATAGCCGGCGCTGGCCGACCAATCGCCCTCGACCACCAGCTCCGGATCGAAAGGAATGTCGGCGGTGGCGAGCGCGCGGCGATAGCCTTTCAGCCTATCTTGAGCCGCTTGCATCCAGGGCTCGCCGGTGATGGTGGCGATACGGCGGTGGCCGTGGCCGATGAGATGCCTTGTCGCGCTCTGGCCGCCGGCGATCTCGGAGGGCACGACCGCCGGGAAGGCATAGTCGGCGGTGTAGCAGTTGAGCAGGATGACCGGGATGTCGAGGCTGTAGAGGAACTCGGGCGCCGCGATCTCGCGGGTGAAGATGGTCATGTAGATCAGCGCCGAGATGCCGCGCCTGGTCAGCGCTGAAATAGCGCGCGGCTCCATGACGGCATCGCCCATGGTCTGCGCGACAAGCAGCACGTTGCCGGCATTCCACGAGGCCTGGCGCGCGCCCTCGATGGCGACCACCGCCTCGGGGCTGGTGGCGAGCTGGTCGACGGCGAAGCCGATGACGCCGTCCAGCCCCTCGAAGGGCGTCACCGGCGGCCGCAGGGCGGAAAACACAGGCGGCGAGTAACCCAGCGACCGTGCCGCTTCGATCACCCGGTCGCGGGTCTGCTGCGAGAGCCTGATGCCGGGCGAATTGTTGAGCACGAACGACACCGTCGCCTGCGAGCAGCCGGCGGTCCTGGCGATGTCGGTCATGGTGACGCGGCCCTTGGGCCTGGCGGCGCGTCGCCTGGACGCCTCCGGGGGATCGCGCAATTCCGTCGGTTCGCTCATGGTCGTTTTCCCAACCCCGGCCGGTTGTTAAGCAAAGGCCGGCAGCAACGGCAAGATGGCTTTCGTGGAAGCGCATTTATCGAAATGCAGCTTGATTATAACTATTATCACACGCAACGCATTCCGCGCCAGCCGCACCGCACGCCGACGAAACGACCGGACAAGGTCAGCAAAGCTGACGATTTTCCTTAGAATTTCCGCGCGATGGGCCCGCTTTGCCGCTGGCGCTCTTCTTCCTCCCTTGCGCTCTGCTTTGGCTGCCAGATCTCCCGCCCGGGCGGGATCGGCCATCCTCGATAACTAATACTATTTACTAATAGCCGTAAGCGTTCTACTGTCAACTCGTCGTTACCGGATCCGGGCTTCCGGCTGGTGGCGTAAAGGCGTGCGATGCGGTGCGCCATCGGGCCGGCAAGCCGCCGGAAGAGGGTCGCCGCACACTCACGAAAATGTCAGACAAATCGGACTATTTACGAACTGCGAATGAGTGTCTAGTGTCTCGGTCGCGGCTGGATTGGCGCCATTCTCAGGTTGCCGGATCTGGGGCCAAACCCTTGAGGAGAGGGGCGCCCGCGCCGCAAGCGACACATTCTGTCTGTGTTTCAAAAGGGAGGTTGAACATGAAATCTGTGATCCGAACTGCGTCCATCGCCGCCGCGGCCCTGGCGCTCGGCCTGTCGGCAAGCGCGATCGCGCGCGCCGACGACAAGCCGACGCTGGCCTTCGTCGTCAACGGCGCATCCGACTTCTGGAAGGCGGCGGAAGCCGGCGTGAAGAAGGCGCAAGGCGAGCTTCCGGACTACAATCTGGAGCTGAAATATCCGGAGCAGTCGTCCGTCGCCATCCAGCAGCGGCTGATGGACGACCTGGTGACGGCCGGCGTCAAGGGCATCATGGTCTCCGCCGTCGACCCCAAGACTTCGACCGACGGGCTGAACAAGATCGCGTCCCAGACGGCACTGTTCACCACCGATTCGGACGCCCCGCAGACCAAGCGCGTCGCCTATATCGGATCGTCGAATGTCGATGCCGGCAAGCAGGCCGCCGAGATCGCCAAGAAGGCGATGCCGGACGGCGGCAAGTGCCTGGGCTTCGTCGGCCTGCTCGGCGCCGACAATGCCAAAGAACGCATCGAAGGCATGAAGGACGGGCTCAAGGGCAGCAAGATCGAGCTGGTCGACGTTCGCGGCGACGACATCGATCAGGCGCGCGCCAAGAAGAATGTCGAGGACGCGCTGGTCGCCAGCCCCGACATCACCTGCATGGTCGGCTTCTACTCCTACAACACGCCGCGTATCTATGAAGCCCTGCGCGACGCCGGCAAGCTCGGCCAGATCACCGTCGTCGGCTTCGACGACGATCCGATCACGCTGGGCGGCGTCAAGGAAGGCACCGTTGCCGCCACCGTGGTGCAGCAGCCGTTCGAGTGGGCCTATCAGGGCATGAAGCTGATGGCCGCCTATCTCAAGGGCGACAAGTCGGGCATCCCGGAGGGCGGCCTGATCATCGTGCCGACAAAGATCATCGGCAAGGACGATGTCGACGCCTACGCCGCGAACCTCAAGGCGATGGCCGGCAAGTAGGACGACGCACGTTTCGCCGGCTCAGGGATCTGCCTTGAGCCGGCGATCATATTGACGGGCCCGCGAAGGCCCGTCAGTCTGAGGCCAAACGCCCACCGGCTGCTGTCAGGCGTGATGAATTATTCCGACGTATCCATCGCTCAATCCACGATTGCTCCGTTCCTGAGCCTGGACGGCGTGCGCAAAACCTATCCCGGCGTGGTGGCGCTGGACGGCTTCTCAATGGAGGTGAGGCCGGGCGAGGTGATCGGCCTGGTCGGCGAGAACGGCGCCGGCAAATCGACGCTGATGAAGATCCTCGGCGGCGTGACGCGGCCGGACAGCGGCACCATCATCGTCGACGGCGTCGCGCATGAGGGACTCACGGTCGAAGCCAGCATCGGTTCGGGCATCGCCTTCGTGCACCAGGAACTCAATCTGTTCGAGAATCTCGACGTCGCCGCCAATATCTTCTTCGGCCGCGAGCCGCTGCGGGCCGGGCCGCTGAAGCTGGTCGACCGCGGCAGGCTGCGCGACATGGTGGCGCCGCTGCTCAAGCGCGTCGGCGCCAATTTCTCAGCCGACGCGCCGGTCGCCTCGCTGTCGCTTGCCCAGCAGCAGATGGTCGAGATCGCCAAGGCGCTGTCGATCAAGGCGCGGCTGGTGATCCTCGACGAGCCGACCTCCAGCCTGCCGATCGCCGAGACCGACAAGCTGCTCGACGTCATCAAGGCGCTGAAGGTGGAAGGCATCAGCGTCATCTTCATCTCGCACCGGCTGCACGAGGTCGAGCGGGTCGCCGACCGCGTCGTCGTGCTGCGCGACGGCATGCTGGCCGGCACGCTGGCGAAAAGCCAGATCGACCACGACCAGATGGTCAAGCTGATGATCGGCCGCATGCTGAAGGAACGCGAGCGGGTTTCGGATTCCGCGCATGCGCCGGGCGGCGTCGCGCTCTCGGTCCGGGCTGTGCGCACCAGCGCCTATCCGGAGCGTCCCGTCGACCTCGAGGTCCGCCATGGCGAAATCCTCGGACTAGCCGGTCTGGTCGGCTCTGGCCGCACTGAGCTGGCGCGCGTGCTGTTCGGCATCGACGAATGCTTTGGCGGCAGCGTTACGCTCGACGGCAAGACGCTGAAGCTCGGCTCGGCCGCCGACGCTGTCGCGAGCGGCATCTTCCTGGTGCCGGAGGATCGCAAGCTGACCGGTATCCTGCTCGACCTATCGATTGCCCAGAACATCTCGCTGCCCAACCTGCCGGCGCATGCGAAGCGCTCGCTGGTCTCGACGAGCGCGGAAGTTGCCACCGCGGAGAAGCAGAAGAGCAATCTCGGCATCAAGGCGCCGTCGGTCGCGACCCGCACCGGCACGCTGTCGGGCGGCAACCAGCAGAAGGTGGTGCTGGCCAAATGGCTGGCGATGAACCCCAAGGTGATGATCCTCGACGAGCCGACGCGCGGCATCGACATCGGCGCCAAGGCCGAGATCTACGGGCTGATGCGGGCGCTTGCCGATGCCGGCGTCGCGGTGCTGATGATCTCAAGCGACATGGAAGAGGTGATCGGGGTGTCGGACCGCATCGCGGTCATGCATGAGGGGCGGATATCCGGCATTCTCGACAAGGACCATTTCAGCCAGGAGAACGTGCTTCTGCTGGCTGTGGGCAAGACGCCGAAATAGTTTTGTTTGCCACAGGGTCCGGCCGCAAAACCGTGGACCCTGCCGTCAAGGGGAGGACAACGATGAGCAAGAAGGATCTCGGCCTGCTGGTCCTTATCCTGGTGGTCGGCGCCGTCGTGACGGCCATCAATCCGCGCTTCCTGTTGCCGATCAACCTTGCCAACACCTCCAACCTGATCGGGCTGTTCGGCATCCTTTCGATCGGCCAGGCCTTCGTCATCATCACAGGCGGCATCGAACTGTCGGTCGGCTCGCTGGTCGCGCTGCTCGGCACGCTGTTCATCGACTTCATCGCCGTGCGCGAGCTGGACTGGCCGCTGGCCTTCGTGCTGATCATCGCGCTCGGCGCCATCATCGGCCTGGTGCATGGCTGGCTGATCACGCGGCTGAAGCTGCAGCCCTTCGTGGTGACGCTGTGCGGCTTGCTCATCTACCGCGGCGTGGCGCGCTTCTACACCGCCGACGGCACGGCGGGCTTCGCCTTCGGCCAGAATTTCCCGGACCTCGAATTCCTCACCGCCGGACGCAGCTGGGGCGTGCCGAACAGCTTCATCGCGCTGATCATCATCGCCATCGTCATGTGGGTGGTGCTGCACCGCTCGGTATTCGGGCGCTATCTCTACGCCATCGGCAAGAACGAGGAAGCGGCGAAATATTCGGGCATTCGCACGGGCCGCATCGTCATGGCGGCCTACGTCATCTGCGGCGTGCTGACGGCGCTGTCGGCGATCTACTTCGCCATGTACACGCGCTCGATCTCGCCGGCGAGCCACGGCCAGTTCTACGAGCTCTATGCCATTGCCGCGGCCGTACTCGGCGGCTTCTCGCTGCGCGGCGGCGAAGGCTCGCTGATCGGCGTCATCCTCGGCACGGTGCTGCTGCAGGAGCTGCAGAACCTCGTCAACCTGCTTGGCATCCCGTCCTCGCTGAACTTCGCGGTGATGGGCGGGGTGATCCTGATCGGCGTGCTCGTCGACCAGCAATGGGGCGTGTTCCGGGCGCGGCGGCAGATGATCGACGCCACGCGCAGGAACGTCGCCGGCGCGCCGGCGGAGTAGCTTCCCTCGTTCGAGCTCGGCAGGCAGCGGGCAGTTTCAACTTCGCGGGCTGCCACCCTTTTTCGGACGTTGGCGCTGCCCCTGGCCTGCCTGCCGGCATCCTCTTCCCGTATAGTGACGGGGAGAGGGGCGCTCTCTTCGATGATTTCGCCAATTTCGAATGTTGCTAGATAGGCGCCGAGGCTGCGGTCGGTGTCCAGCCGATAGATGGGTAACAGTTTGAACCGGATACATAGGTAACAGTTCTCCCCCTATTTGTCCGCTGCAGCGCCAAGCGGATTGGTTAGCGCGGCGCTGCAGCGGACAAGCGTCATACGCCT
>NZ_RZSG01001409.1:0-617 GCF_003997725.1 Mesorhizobium sp. M4A.F.Ca.ET.050.02.1.1 | reverse complement strand
ACTTGATATTGCAGTGCAGCAAGCGTAGAGCACCGCGCGCTTATCGGAGTGTCGTCCATGGCCCTTACCAATGCTGGTAACGAGGCAGAACCTGTCGAACAATCGAGCCATTCTGAGGTCGAGCAGCACAGCACCAAGGCGCTGATGTCGGGCGCACTAGGTGTCGTTTATGGCGATATAGGCACCAGCCCGATCTATGCATTTCGCGAGGCGTTGCATGCATCAGCGGGTGGCAACGTCGCCAGCCGTGGCGACATCCTCGGCGTACTCTCGCTGATCATCTGGTCCCTGACGATCACCGTGACGATCAAATACATCATGTTCGTGCTCCGCGCCGACAATCGAGGCGAGGGCGGAGTGCTGTCGCTTATGGCGCTGGCGCGCAACCGTTTCCCGACCCGCTCGGCGGTGATCCTCGGCATCGGCATCGTCGGCGCGGCGCTTTTTTTCGGCGACGCAGTCATTACGCCGGCAATCTCGGTACTGTCGGCGGTCGAAGGTATGAATGTCGTCACGCCGACATTCCAGCCCTATGTGGTGCCGCTGACACTGGCCATCCTGGCGATCGTGTTTGCGGTACAGCGGTTTGGCACCGGCGGCGTAGGATTGGTGTTCGG
>NZ_RZSG01001408.1:0-619 GCF_003997725.1 Mesorhizobium sp. M4A.F.Ca.ET.050.02.1.1 | reverse complement strand
TTCGTATTAGGTGCAGTGCGAAAGCAGAGCGCGGCCTCAGGCTTTCAGCGCGTCGAGCAGGCTGACTGCGGCCATCATGTCGCGCTTGCGGGCCGAGCGGCGCGCCACGGCCTCGGCGTCCTGGCCCCAATGCTCGATCTGCCAGTCCTCATCGACATGGCCGGCGGCCCAGGCTGCTTCGCCGTCGAGTTCGCCGAAGTCGACGGCGAGCGCCAACAGCGCCGAGCCCGTCAGCGAGGTCATGACATGGATGGCGGCGAGCCGCATGGGCTCGATGCGCTGCGCAAGATGGGCGCGGAGAACGGCAATGGTCTCGCGCGGCTGCTCGACATGAACGATGCCTTCGGCGAGATGGAAGCGGGCGCCAAGCGCGCTGCGCGCCCAGTCGATGACCGGATCCCAAAGCTGGTTCTGTCGGTCGACCAACCCTTGCGGACCGTCGGCGCGGTAGCACAGCAGATCGGACGAGGCGAAGCGCAGGATGTCCTCCAACACCGCTTGCGGATCGCTGGCGACGCCGTCAATGGCGGTGTTGACGAGGCGCATGACCGGCATGGCCACTGGATCGATGACCTCGCCTTGCGCGTCGAACTCGCCGGCGACCAGGGCCGCCGCCTTC
>NZ_RZSG01001407.1:0-623 GCF_003997725.1 Mesorhizobium sp. M4A.F.Ca.ET.050.02.1.1 | reverse complement strand
TCTTCTATGTGCCTGAGGTCAGGTTCGAGGGCGACGAGCAGTATCGCGACCGTTTCACCGAGCCGGTCACCAAGCTGTTCGCCCTCAACGACCAGGCCGCCAAGCACAACCCGGACGAGGTCGCCTGCCTCGACTTCGATCCGGGCCTCGACGCGCAGGACTTCGACCAGAAAACCCTGTCGAAGACGCTGAAGCTTGCCGAGACCGTCAACGGCGACAGCGCCGAAGTGACGGCGACCTTCAGCCTTTTCCCGGAAGGCGATGATTCCAAACGTGAAATGGTCTGGTCGCTGAAGAAGGTCGACGGCAAGTGGAAGGTCGCCGACATCGCCTCCAAGACCAGCGGCTGGACGCTGAGCGCGCTGGAATGCATGCCCGGCAAGGCGCCGGAGTGAAGCGATGGTTCGCCGTATTGCCCTGGCGCTTGCGACCATCTCAATGCTGGCGACTGGCTTGAGCGTCAGCGCCCAGGGCCTGTTCGGCGCGCCACCGGCAAATGCTCCGGCCGACAATGCGCCTTCCGACGACACATCGCCAGCACCCCCGGCGGCCGCATCGCCGCCAGCTGAAAGTGCGCCGGCAGCACCCGTGCTGCCGGGTTCGCCGACGGCGGTTGTAAAACC
>NZ_RZSG01001406.1:0-628 GCF_003997725.1 Mesorhizobium sp. M4A.F.Ca.ET.050.02.1.1 | reverse complement strand
GTCAAAGCACTGGGCCACAGCCTTTCGCCGTGGCCCGCAAAGTTCCGCGCGAAGGCGAAAGGACTTACTTCGGCGTCAGCACTTCGGTGCCGCTTCCTTCCTTGCCGGCGATGGTCCAGAGGCCGTGCAGCGAGCCGTCTCCCTCGACCTTATAGACGACGAGGCCGATCTCTTTGCCCATCACATAGCCGGCGGAGAAAGCATTGTCGTTGCGCATGCAGATGCCGTCGGACGACGAACCGCCGGTTTCCCAATGGATGGTGCAGGTCGTCTCGCTGGTCAGCGTGATAGTCGCTTCGCCGCCATAGGCGGAGCCGTCGAAATTGGTGCCTGCGACCGTATAGTTGCCGCCGATCGACTGCGCCGCCGCCGGTGCCGCCGCAAAGCCGAGCATTGCAAGAGCAAGAATGAATTTGCGCATGTTGCATTCCCCCTGTGAGTGAAAAAATCACGTCCACTGGAAGGCTAGGCTGGAACATCGAGTCGGTAAATCGGCCGCCCTTTGGCGGGCGAGGATTATTTCGCGGTGTGGCGCAAAATGCTCACGGCCCCTTGAGGCTTCCGGCAATGACGCCAACAAGCGGATCGTATTTCGATTTCAGAGCTTGCGAATACTCGATCCAGACCG
>NZ_RZSG01001405.1:0-629 GCF_003997725.1 Mesorhizobium sp. M4A.F.Ca.ET.050.02.1.1 | reverse complement strand
GTGTAGATGAGATCGAGCGACAGCGCGTCCGGCGCAGTGCCGCCGGCGGCGGCAGCGCCATATTTCGGGATGATCTCGGCATTGGGGATGATGTCGAGCTTGATCTGGTTCTCATGGCCCTTGTTGAAGGCATCGACGATGCGCGGCATGAAGTTGGAGCCGTCGGCGCGCACCCAGATGTTGGCGGTGTCGGCCGCGAAAGCAGGCAGGGCAAATATGCTCGCGGCGAGCGCGAGCCCGGCAATCATGGTCTTCATGGTTCTCCTCCTCATTGGTTCTCCTCCCGGTTCGGCCGCGCTTGGTAGCGCAGGCCCGTTAGCCGCCCGGCGGACGGCCGCATGACTGACGCACCACCAGCCGGCACGGCAGTTTTCTTATGCCCGGCGCGGCCGCCTGGCCGCCGACGAGCGAAAGCAGGGCGAGCCCGGCCTCGCGGCCGAGCGTGGCCAGGTTCATGTCGACCGAGGTCAGCGGCGGGCGCGTCGCCTCGGCCACGATCTCCCAATTGTCGAAGCCGACGACGCCGACATCCTCGGGCAACCGGATGCCGCGCTCGCGCAGCGCGTCGATGACGCCGCGCGCGATCTGATCGTTGCCGCAGAAGACGGCATCGGGCGTCTCACCCCTGC
>NZ_RZSG01001404.1:0-632 GCF_003997725.1 Mesorhizobium sp. M4A.F.Ca.ET.050.02.1.1 | reverse complement strand
GATCAAGGTCAGCCTGGCCGCGATCAACCCTTCCGACGTCGCCTTCATCAAGGGGCAGTATGGCCAGCCGCGGGTCAAGGGCCAGCCGGCCGGCTTCGAGGGCGTTGGCAGCGTCGCCGCGACCGGCGGCGAGCCTTATGCTGCGGGCCTCGCCGGCAAGCGCGTCGCCTTCGCCACCGGCCTTTCGAACTGGGGCGCCTGGGCCGACTATGCGGTCGCGGAAGCGGCGTCCTGCATCCCGCTCCTCGACACGGTGCGCGACGAGGATGCGGCGGCGATGATCGTCAACCCGCTCACCGCGCTCGCCATGTTCGACATCGTCAAGCAGGACGGCGAGAAGGCCTTTATCATGACAGCCGGCGCCAGCCAGCTCTGCAAGCTGATAGCGGGCCTCGCCAAGGAAGAGGGCTACAGGCCGATCGTCACGGTGCGCCGCGACGAGCAGATCCCGCTACTCAAGGAGGTCGGCGCGACCCATGTGCTCAATGAGAAGGCCGCGGATTTCGAGGCCACGCTCATCGAGGTGATCAAGGCCGAGCAGCCGCGCATCTTCCTCGACGCGGTCACCGGGCCGCTGGCCTCGGCCATCTTCAACGCCATGCCGAAGCGCTCGCGGTGGATCGTCTATGGCC
>NZ_RZSG01001403.1:0-633 GCF_003997725.1 Mesorhizobium sp. M4A.F.Ca.ET.050.02.1.1 | reverse complement strand
GGTACGGCAAGCAGATCATCATCCGCCACGCCAACGGCTACGAGACTTCCTACAATCACCAGACCGCTTTTGCCAGAGGCATCGAGCCGGGCGTTCACGTCCGCCAGGGCCAGGTCATCGGCTATCTTGGTCAGACCGGCCTCGCCACCGGCCCGCATCTGCACTATGAGCTGATCGTCAACGGCACCAAGGTCGACCCGATGCGCGTTCGCCTGCCGGTCGGCAAGGTGCTGAAAGGCGACGACCTGGTTGCCTTCAAGCGCGAGCGCGACCGCATCGACGACCTGCTCAAGCAGGAAGACAACAATTCGCTCAAGGTCGCCAGCGCCAAGGTCGAAGGATAGGTTCGCGAGCGAATCGCATATCGCCCGCGACGAATCAGTTTCGTGACGAATCAGCCGGTGATTCATCCGCGCTGCGCGGCCACGGCAGCGCCTGGCCGGAAACGGTCATCCAGGCGATGACGGCCGCAAGCAGGCAGAGCAGCGTGGTGACGGCGGCGACGGCCGCGAAAGCCACGTCGCTGGCGGCGAGCCGTGCTGCGTCGAGATCCGGCGCGAGCCCCGCTGGCGCCTGTTGTCCGAAACCTGGAATGCCGGGCGCGGCGCCGGTGCTCAGCCCGTAGACCCAGGC
>NZ_RZSG01001402.1:0-633 GCF_003997725.1 Mesorhizobium sp. M4A.F.Ca.ET.050.02.1.1 | reverse complement strand
GTCGGTGAGCGCGGCGATGATCAGGCCGCCGGTGCAGCTTTCCGCCGTCGCCAGCATGATACCGCGTTGCTGGCAGGCCAGAAGCAGGGCGTTTGCGAGTTCGGCGTTGCTCATTCGGGAACCTCACCTGGAAAGACTACGCTGGCGGTGGCGATGGCCGCTATGCCTTCCTGGCGGCCGATGAAGCCAAGCTTCTCATTGGTGGTTGCCTTGATCGAGATCCGCTCGCCGGCGATGCCGAGCATCGCGGCGAGGGCAGCCGTCATCGCCTCGCGGTGCGGGCCGACGCGCGGCGCCTCGCAGATCAGCGTGATGTCGGCATTGGCGATGCGTCCGCCGCGCCCGCGCACCAGCTTGGCCGCATGTTCGACGAAGATCTTCGAGGCGGCGCCTTTCCACTGCGGATCCGACGGCGGGAAATGCGTGCCGATATCGCCAGCGCCGCAGGTGGCGAGCAGCGCGTCGGTGAGGGCGTGAAGGCCGACGTCGGCATCGGAATGGCCGGAGAGCTTTCTGTCGTGCGGAATGACGACGCCGCAGAGCGTGACATGATCGCCCGGCTCGAAGGCATGCACGTCATAGCCGTTGCCGGTGCGGATATCCGGAAAGCGCGGCCGTTCACCGGAAAGCCGC
>NZ_RZSG01001401.1:0-634 GCF_003997725.1 Mesorhizobium sp. M4A.F.Ca.ET.050.02.1.1 | reverse complement strand
GAGAAGGGGTTGTGTAGGAAATTCACCGCAACCCCTTTATTGTGCATTGCACAAAATATGAGGCGGGGCTAACCTCCTTTCGATGCGGGACAAGCGGGTTTGGGCAATGCCGGAGCTGGTGAGCAGCCGATGTTTCGTCGGATAATGCTCATATCTGAGGACCTCGATGAACCTTTCGACATCGGACAAATCCGGCGCTGTCAGCCTCGAGGCAATCGCCCGCAACGGCAGCTTGTTTCGTCGCATCGCGGTACGCATCCCGACCTACCTGACGGATCTGCGCGAGAACCCGGCCTGGCTGCCGATGTTCATGCTGGCGCGCACCATGCCGGGGCGGAGGATGCACTGGCTGGGCGCCAAGCCCGCCGGCCGGGCGCCAAATGGCGGGGATACGATGTTCAGCGGTATCGACCTCGACGCGGCGATCGAGGCGCTTCGCTCCGACGGACTGTTTTCCGGCCTGGTCCTGCCGCAGGCGATCCATGAGGAGATCGCCAGCTTTGCCGACAACACGCCTTGCTTCGGCAATTTCGACCGCCGCCTCGAATTCATGCCTTCCGACCATGCCGAAGCCGAGAAGCGTTTCGGCCGCTCCTTGCTCAGCGGCCACTATTTCGAGCGCATCCTCTCCTGC
>NZ_RZSG01001400.1:0-634 GCF_003997725.1 Mesorhizobium sp. M4A.F.Ca.ET.050.02.1.1 | reverse complement strand
GATCAGCAACATGGCGAGCCAGGCCGGCCGCCGCGGCGAGGCGCTGGTGACGCTCTATTGCGCCTCCAAGGCGGCGATCATCTCGGCCACGCAGTCGGCAGCACTGGCGCTGGTCAAGCACGGCATCAACGTCAACGCGATCGCGCCCGGTGTCGTCGACGGCGAGCATTGGGACGTCGTCGACGCCCATTTCGCCCGCTGGGAGGGCCTGAAGCCGGGCGAGAAGAAGGCGGCGGTGGCGAAGTCCGTGCCGATAGGCCGCTTCGCGACCCCAGGGGACATTGCCGGGCTCGCCGTCTTCCTCGCCTCGTCCGACAGTGATTACATCCTCGCCCAGACCTACAATGTCGACGGCGGCAACTGGATGAGCTGAGGCGTTGCCCGCACGGAGAATGACATGAAAGCCATCCGATTTGCCGCCGCGGGCGTTGCCGGCATGGCGGAGCTGGACATGCCGGAGATCGCACCGGGGCACGCTCTGGTCAGGGTCCGCGCCGCCGGGCTCTGCCACACCGACATCGAGGTCCTGCAAGGCCGCTATGGCGAAGGCGCGTTCCCGCTGGTTCCCGGCCATGAATATGCCGGCACGGTCGAGGCTGTCGCTGCCGACGTGACGGCCGTGAAGCCCGGCGAC
>NZ_RZSG01000013.1:0-30265 GCF_003997725.1 Mesorhizobium sp. M4A.F.Ca.ET.050.02.1.1 | reverse complement strand
GCGGAGGAAGGCAACGCTGCCGCTGCGGGAATCATCGCCGGCGCGGTCGTCGCGTTGGTCGACGCCTTTGCCGACCTGACGGCCTCCGCCGATATCGACTGCTTTGCCGTCGGCGGCGGCGTCGGCCTCGCCGGCGGTTTCATCGAGGCGCTGCAGGCTCGCTCGCTCGACCTGCCGCGCGTCTACCGGCGTCCCATTGTCGCCGCGCGTGCGGGCGCCGATGCCGGCCTGCTTGGCGCGGCGATGCTGGCGCGTTCGACAAAGTCTGACGGAAATTTTCATCGAATATAACTTCTTGACAAAAACTTTCATCCACGCTTGGTTAGAGGGGTAATGCTCTTCCAGGAGATGCCCCGGTGCAGGCCAAGCAGGGCGATTTGCTCGCCACACTCGATGGAACGCTGGTCGTGTCGTGCCAGGCCGAGTCCGGCCTGCCGCTCGACGCTCCCGACCACATCGCCGCGATGGCGCGCTCCGTCGTGTTGGGCGGCGCCACCGGCGTGCGCATCGAAGGCGCGGCCAACATCGCCGCCGTCCGCGCCGCGGTCGAGGTGCCGCTCATCGGCCTGATCAAGGTCAGGCGTGACGACACCGAGGTGTACATCACCCCGACGCTCGACGACGTCGCCGCCGTCATCGACGCCGGCGCCGATATCGTCGCGATCGACGCCACCGGCCGGCCGCGTCCGGCCGAGTTGAAGGCGATGTTCGCCGGCATCGCCGCGAGGGGGCGGCTCTCCATGGGCGATGTCGCAACGCTCGATGAAGGCAAGCGCGCGCTCGATGCCGGCGCTGACCTCATCAGCACCACCATGGCCGGCTACACAAATTATTCCGGCGATCAGCGCGGCCCCGCCTTCGCCCTGATGGAGGAACTCGCCCGTGCCGGCCTGCCTTTCGTTGCCGAGGGGCGCATATGGTCGCCGCACGAGGCCGTCCGCTGCTTCGAGCTCGGCGCCCGCTTCATCGTCGTCGGCGGCGCGATCACGCGGCCCGACGCCATCACCCGCCGCTTCGCCGACGAGGTCGCCGCCTGGAGCGCCCGTCCGCAACTGAGAAGGAACCCCACATGATCAAGCGCCGCCGCGTCGCCGTCATCGGTGCAGGCTTCATGGGCTCCATGCATGCCGGCATCTTCGCCAACATGGTGGGCTCCGAGCTCGCGGCCATCGTCGATCCCAACCGCGCGCTGGCCGAGGCCGTGGCGGCCCGGGCGCCAGGCTGCAAAGTCTACGATAGTCATCAGGCGTTGCTCGGCTCGGAGCGCGATCTCGACCTCGTCTCGATCTGCACGCCGGACAATCTGCATCTGGCGCCGGCCGTTGCGGTCGCCGAAGCCGGCATCAACGTCTTCGTCGAGAAGCCGATCTCCTCCAAGGTCGAGGACGCTCGGGCCATCATCGCCGCCTGCGAGGCGGCGGGCGTAAAGCTCGGCGTCGGCTACCTGCTGCGCTTCGATCCGCGCTACGCCGCCGCCAAGGAGCTGATGACATCGGGCAAGATCGGCGAGCCGATCCACATCTATGCCCGCCGCAACAGCGCCCGCACCGAAGGCCCGAAGCGTTATGGCGGCAAGCTGCCGCTGGCGCTGCATGTCACCGTCCACGACGTCGACATGGTGCTGTGGATGCTGGAAGGCCAGCGGCCCGTCTCGGTCTATGCGCAACAGACCGACAAGCTGCTGGGTAGCTCCGGCACACAAGACAGCATCGCGGCAATCGTGCGCTTTTCCGGCGGAACCGTCGTCAATTTCGAGAGCGCCTGGTCGCTGCCGTCCGGCGCGCGCCACATGATCGACGCGCGCATGGAACTCATCGGCACCGACGGATCCTTCGAGGTCCAGTGCGGCGACAGCGGGCTCTACTTCGCCAGCAATGAGACCTCGCGGGAGATCGACACCCAACACTGGCCCCTGCTCAACGGCCGCGTCGACGGCGACCTCGCGCGTCAGCTCGGCGGCCTCATCGACTGGCTGGACGGCGCGGCGATGCCGATCGCCACCGGCCGGGAAGCCCTTCGTTCGCTCGAACTCACCCTTGCCATGATGCAGTCGGCACAGAGCGGCGAAATCGTGCGCCTCGGTTGAGCTCAATCAAACGAACGGCGCTGTTGCAACGAGGCCAGACGGCCCAAGAATGGGAGACGAAAACATGCTGAACAGACGCAATCTACTGATGCTTGGCACGGCCGCTGCCGCGCTTGCCCTGGCCGCGCCGGCCTCGGCCGAGGACAAACCGTTCAACGGCGTGCAGATATCGGTGCTGCTCGAGGGCCATCCGACCACCGACGCCCTCCAGAAGATGGTGCCCGAGTTCAAGGAGAAGACCGGCATCGACGTTGCGATCGAGGTCGTGCCCGAGGCGGACATCACCGCCAAGGAACTGCTCGAGTTCTCGTCCAAGTCCGGCCGCTACGATGTCGTCCAGAACAACATCATCTACCTGCCGGGCTTCGTGAAGTCCGGCTACATCGTGCCGCTCGACGATTTCCTGGCCAAGCACAAGGAGAATTTCGACAAGGCCGATTTCGTGCCCGGCTATTTCAACACCAATGTCCTCGACGGTAAGGTCTACGGCCTGCCGGTCTATGGCGAGAGCACCTTCGTCATGTACCGCAAGGACCTCTTCGAACAGTACGGGCTGGCCGCGCCGAAGTCCTTCGAGGACATCGAGAACGCGGCGAAAACCATCTCGGAAAAAACCAACAAGCAGATCGCCGGCATCACCATGCGCGGCCAGCAGGGCATCCAGGGTGTCTATGTCTGGGCGGGCTATCTGTGGGGCTTCGGCGGCTCCTTCTTCGATGCCGGCGGCAAGTCGGCGCTGGCGACACCTGAAGGCATCGCCGCGCTCGACGCTTTCACCAAGGTCCTCAAGGACTACGGCCCGGTCGGCGTCGCCAATTTCGGTTGGGAGGAAAACCGGCTGCTCTTCCAGCAGGGCAAGGCGGCAATCACGCTCGATGCGACCGTCAACGGCGCCTACAATGAAGACCCGGCCGTCTCGACGGTGGTCGGCAAGGTCGGCTATGTGCCGGTGCCGATGAAGTCGGCTTCGCCCAAGGGCGGCTCGTCCTCGCTAGCCGTGCATTCCATGTATGTCTCGGCCGAATCGAAAAACCAGGAAGCGGCGGCCCTCTTCGCCGCTTGGGCGACCGCCAAGGAACAGCAGCTGAAGTCGATCGGGACCGACCCCAACTCCGGCGTGACCTCGCTCTCGGCGCTCAACAGCGACAGCTTCGGCAAACGCTACGGCGCCTTCAAGGAAGGCATGATCGCCGCCATCAACGCCGGCAACCCGCAATATCTGCCGACAGTCGAGCAGGCGAACGAGATCATCAACAACACCGGCATCGCCGTCTCCAAGGCGCTCGCCGGAACCGCAAGCGCCGCCGACGCGCTGAAGGAAGCTGACGAAGCCAACAACGCTGCGCTCGCCCGCTAAGGGTCGAGTGGCGTGCCCTGCCGCGTGCGCTCCCTGTGCGCGGCAGGGTGAAATTCTCAGGTTGATCCGATGAGACCCGTGGCCGCAGCGTCCGATCCCACAAAGCATTTCTTCCAGCCGATCATCGTCTGCCTGACGGTGGCTTCGGTGGCGCTGACGCTGTTCGTCATCTGGATATCGCTGCACGATCTTTCGCTGATGCGGGCAGGGCGGGAAAAATTCGTCGGGCTCGACAACTACATCCGCTTTCTCAGCGATCCGCGCGCCATGGCCGCGCTCTGGCGCTCGGTGCTCTTCACCACATTGGCGACGGTGATCGAGATCGCGCTTGGTCTTGCGGTGGTGCTCTTCCTCGACCGCGACTTCGCCATGAAGCGGCTGGTGCGCACGCTGCTGCTCGTGCCGATCATCATGACTCCGGTTGTCGTCGGGCTCACCTGGCGGTTCCTGTTCGACCCTGCCACCGGCATGGCGAACTATCTTCTGTCGTTGGGCGGCATTTCCCAGGTCGACTGGCTGGGCAGCCCTCAGATCGCTCTCTTTTCGGTGCTGATCGCCGACATCTGGCAGTGGACGCCCTTCGTCATCCTGCTGGTGATGGCCGCGCTGGAATCGGCGCCGACCGATCCGCTCAACGCCGCCCGCGTCGACGGCGCGCGCGAATGGCAGGTCACCTGGTATGTGCTGCTTCCGATGCTGCGCCGAGCGCTCGCCATTGTCGCGCTGATCAGGGCGATCGACAGCATCAAGGCCTTCGATCTCTTCTACATCATGACGCGCGGTGGGCCAGCGCTGTCGACCGAGACGCTGAACTACTATGGTTATATCGTCGCCTTCACCAATTTCGACATCTCCTACGCTTTGGCGATTGCCATCATCCTCACGGTTTTCACCAATGTCGCGCTGCTCACCATGTACAGCGTGCTGTTCCCGAAGACGGGGAACCGCTGATGGCCAGGCGCGCGCTGTTCTATGTCGGGCTGGTCCTGCTTCTGTTGGCGGTGCTGTTCCTGCTCTACTGGGTCGTCGTCACCTCCTTCAAGACGACGCGCGACGCCTTCGCCATCCCACCGGTCTGGCTGTTCAGCCCCACGCTCGACAACTATCGCACGGTGTTCGCCAATCGCGGCTTCCTGAGCGCCTTCGCCAACTCCTTCATCATCTCGATCCTGTCCAGCGCGCTGGCGGTCGCCATCGGGTCGGTCGCCGCCTATGGGCTTGCGCAGCAGCCGGCGGAACTGCGGCGCGCCGGGGAAAAATTCATCCTGAGCCTGCGCATCGCGCCGGCGCTGCTCTTCGTCATCCCGATGTATTATCTGGCGACACGCATCGGCGCGCTGAACAAGCATTGGCTGCTGGTCGCCGCCTATGCCTTCGTCAACGTGCCTTTCGCCATCTCGCTGCTCATCACCTTCTTCGATGACATCCCGAAAGAGCTGCGCGATGCCGCGCGCGTCGACGGCGCGCGCGAATTTTCGATCTTCTGGCATGTGTATCTGCCGGCCGCGCGCGGCGGCATCATAGCCACGCTGATCCTGTGCGTTCTGTTCACTTGGAACGAGTTCTTCGTGGCGCTTGTGCTCACCGGACGCGACACACAGACGCTGCCGGTCTCGATCACCTCGTTCCTGACATTCCAGGGCATCCAGTGGGGCGCGCTCACTGCCGCCGCCACCCTCATCATGCTGCCGATGATCGTGCTCGGCGTTCTTGTGCAGGGACAGATGGTGCGCGGCATGACCCTTGGCAGCGTGAAGGGCTGAAGAACCGATGGCGAAACTTTCTATAAGGTCGGTCTCGAAATCCTATGGCGCGGTCCAGGTGCTGGACGACGTCTCGGTCGAGGTGGAGGAGGGGTCCTTCGTCGTGCTGCTCGGCCCGTCCGGCTGCGGGAAGTCGACGCTGCTCCACGCGGTGGCCGGCCTCAACCCGATCGACTCCGGCACGATCGTCATCGGCGACCGCAACGTCACCAACTTGCCGGCGCGGGACCGCGACGTGGCAATGGTCTTCCAGTCCTATGCCCTTTACCCGACCATGACGGTGGCGCAGAACATCGCCTTCCCGTTGAAGATGCGTGGCCTCGATCGCAGGACATCCGATGAGAAGGTCGCGGGCGTCGCGCGCCTGCTGCAGATCGAGCCGCTGCTGGCGCGGCTGCCGCGCGAGCTCTCCGGCGGCCAGCGCCAGCGCGTCGCCATCGGCCGGGCGCTGGTGCGCGATCCGCGCCTCTTCCTCTTCGACGAACCGCTCTCCAATCTGGACGCGGCATTGCGCACCGAGCTTCGCGCCGAGATCAAGCGCCTGCACCAGTCGATCCGCCGCACCATGGTATATGTCACGCATGACCAGACCGAGGCGCTCACGCTTGCCGACAAGATCGTCGTGCTGAAGTCGGGCCGCATCGAGCAGACCGGCACGCCGCTGTCGCTCTACGACGATCCCGACAACGCCTTCGTCGCTGGCTTCATCGGCACGCCGCGCATGAACTTCCTCAAGGCGGTCGTCGTGGACGACGGCAAGGCGCTGACAACCGGCGAGGCGAGAGTGGACATCTCGCATCTCAAAACGAAGCTGGAGAACGGCAAAACGGTGACTCTGGGCATCAGGCCGGAACATCTCGACGAAAAGCAGGGCGTTGCGCTGCCGCTTGCCGTGGACGTCACCGAGCGCCTGGGCTCGACCTCCTATGTGCATGGCGCGCTGCCGAGTGGCGAGACCGTCGTCGCTGAACGCCGCGAGGACCAGCCCCGCTTCGGCGAGACAATCACGCTGCACTTCCAGCCGACGCGGGCCCGCGTTTTTGACGCTGACGGAAACCGCATCCGCTGACGGAAGGTACACCGTCTGGTAGGGCCCTTGTTCCCGACTTAGGCCCGGCAAGTCCTATTTGCGATCGGGACAGATAACTGTCGCGAGTCTTTACCATGGGCGCGCAACGGGCGCGTGTGACGACGTTCGGGCTAATGATCTCGAGGTCGTGCTCACTCTGCCAAGAACTTCCGCAGCACGTTGGTGGTTAATCTCGCGATGTCGTTGTCATAGCCATTTGACCCCAGGCTACCTGCCCAGCAGATGGAGCCCGTTGAGAACACCTTGCCCCCTCCGGGATGTTCAACAAGAACCACGTCGGCGCGCACGTGGGGGTTTTTGGAACCCTGCTGATTTGGTGCGACTTCCGTGACGCTGTCGAGGCTTGGGAAGAAGAGATCGTTATGTCTGGACGACATCAACACGACCGTGCTGTCGGGCGTCCCGCGCGCTGGATCTACGTGATCGAGCTCATCGCCGGCCGCGCCACCCAACAAATAACCGTGCTCACCCACCGTTTCGCTCGCAATACCCTCGAAAACCCACGCCACCGCTTCGGCATGGCTTTCCGGCGTGCGCGTGAAGCCCGAGGCCGGCCCCCATCCGGCGGCGGCCATGCCAATCCCAAGGAACGGATTTTGGTCACGGCCGCGGTGCCTGTAGGCGCCGCCCATCTCGCCGGTCGAACTGTGATAAAGCTCAGCCGCATGGGAGGTCCAGTTGCGCTGGGCCGCATAGCCGCGCCGCACCTCGATGGCGGTGCGCAGCTTGTTGACGTAACTCGTGACCCAGAAAAATCCGTTGGCTCCGAGATACATCAACTTGCCGCCGTCCTTGACGTAATCTTCGAAAGCGTCGAACTCGGCCGCAGTGGGGTATTCCGGGTGGCTTCCGGTGAGGACCACGTCGTAGCCGTCGAGCAGGCTTTTGCCTAAATTATCGACGTCCTCATCGGTCGCCACGTCGAATTCGATGCCGATGCTGTCCAGCCAACCGGTGATGAAGAAGTCGCCGGAGAAATGTCTCGGTCCGCCCGCCAGCCAGTTGATGTAGTTTGGCTGCACGTTGGTCAGGGGGCGCAACCGCGAAGCATAGATCACCCCGCTATCGTCCGAATGCCGATCGTACAGCGATCTGCCGAGTGAAGGTATCTGCTGAAGAATGGTTTCCGCCTTGTCCAGCACGATCGGAAAACTCATCATCTTTTGATGGGCGATTCCGCGCTCGCCCTCCCAAAGATGCTCGTTGCCATAGGCGAGGTAAGTGTTCGTTGGAGCGACGAACAGGACCCGTTTCCTGACCGCGCCCGGGCGAACATAGAAGGGAATGTAGTAGCTGGTTTCACCCTGGATCAGGCGAACGGCATATATCCCGCTTTCGGCGGGAGCTTCGACCTCGAAGTCCGTTTTCCATTGCGCGTCATCGAGATCGTCATCATGCAGATGCAATGCATTCCACTGCGCCGGGTCGTCGGTCCAGCGGATGGTCTTCTTGTCCCATGCAGGACCAAGAACCGCTCGAGCCGGCCGGTTGAGTAGCCGTCCGTGCCGCCCGGCTCCGGAGAGGTCCACCGCGATGTCGCTGTCCATTTGCCTGGAGAAGTCCCATTGCAGGATAGGCTGCTTCGGCGACGCTCCAAATACAGTGACCTCGGATACGCATCCGTTGAAGCAGTCCGTCGCGCGGCCGTCTTCGGCATGCGCGGCGCCGACACGAAAACGTGCGGCGGATCCTTCCGCTACGACGACCGGCGTCGACCAGCAGCGCGTGCCGGTCTGTTCTTCCGCGGTCAGGCGCAGTACCGCTTCGCCGGGGTCATAGACAGCCTTCAAGAGCACCCAACGCCCCTTGGGCAGCGGATCGGGTGAGGACCCCATCGTGACCGCGCCGTTCGACGACCGCAGATATAGCGCCAACCGGCCGGTCCGATCGAGTTCAAGCATCATGCGAGTGACAGAGCTATCGTCAGAGAGGCTGAACAGCGTCTGGCAAAGACGACCTGGAGCGGTCGGTTTCACCCACAGGCTGACCCCAACACCCTTGGCGAAATCGACCCTCGGCAAGGCAGCATCGACGAACGATCCCGGATGAAGTGCCTGCACCCGGCCGGTGTGCTGACAATTGCTGTTGGATGACACTGGTTCTTCGGCAACCGAGAGACCGGCGGCGCCTTCTTTCATGCCTCGCACGCGCACCAGTTGCGATCTGTAGATGCCCGCAGCGCTGACTTTGATTTCGACATGGTCGCCTGCATCGACGGAAAGCTTATCGGCATAGCCGATCAACATCTTGATCTTCTCCCAACTTGGGTTGCGGCAGACAGGCGGCCAGTTTAGCGCGACGACGAAGATCCGCTTCGGGCAATGAGCGCGTCCGCTATGACCGCGGCTACGAGCACGCCGCCCTGAACGAGCAAGCGCAATTGCGTGCTGGCGTTGATCAGGAACATTCCGTTGGCGATCGAGCCGATGACGAGGGCGCCAAGAATAGCTGCCCAGACACTGCCACGACCGCCAAAAAGGCTCGTCCCGCCGATGACCGCCGCCGCGATTGCCTCCAGCAAGAGACTTTGGTCAGCCGATGCCGGGGAGACGCCCAGCACCCGGGCCGCAGCCACGACCCCGCCGAGCGCCGTCAAACTGCCGAGAATCGAAAAGGCCGCCATCTTCATCCAGTTCACAGGGATGCCGGCGCGGCGTGCCGCCTCGCGATTGCCGCCGATGGCGTACAGCCAAATGCCGAACGGAGTTTGGGTTGTGGCGTAGGACAAGATTGCGATCAGGCCCGCGAGCACGGCAACGGTCAGAGGCACGCCTCGGTAAGCATTGAAAATGGCGACAACCGCCAGACTGGCAAAAATGATGGCGATGCCAATGGCCATGGAGCTCATCAAATTCGATGGCAAACCGTAGGCCACTCTTTGGCGGTGATCGTTCAATCGCATGGCAAGGCCTATCAGCCCGACGGCCGCGGGCAAGGCATAGCTGACGGTCGTTGGCAGACGATAAGCGGCCAGGAACTGCAAATCGGTCCCGGCGAGAGGAACAAGGCCGCTTTCTGCCGGAAGCAAAATCAGCAAGACACCTTGCAGCATGAGCGAGAAGCCGAGTGTGACGATGAAGGCCGGTGCGCCGCTATAGACGATCATCGAACCCTGCAGCAAACCGTAGAGGCCGCCGACGGCAATCGCGATGATTAGCGCGATCGACAGCCCGACGTCCATGTTGACGACGAGCACGCCGACAATGCCGGCGCACACGGCCGCGAGACCGGCAACCGAAAGATCGATCTCGGCAACGACCAGTACGAGGACAAGCCCGAGCGCCACGATGCTTGTGGTCGCGATCTGATCGGCAAGGTTGGTCAGGTTGCGCGCTGAGAGAAACACTGGGGATTGCGAGGCAAAGATCGCCCAGATGAGACCCAGCGACAGCAGGACCGGTACGACACGCCATTTTGTCGATAGCGCCTCAAGCAGGTTCTGCCTGAAACTGATTTTCGCAGGCGCCGTTGTGAAAGAAACTTGTCGTCCCGTGGTGTTCATAGCCTGCATCCCTTCAATGGTCTGTGCCGGTTATGGCTGCGACCAGGCTGCTCCTCGTCCATTCCGCGACTGGCCGCTCGGCGGCTTTGCGCCCCAGGCGCAGGACCACGATCCTGTCTGCAATGTCCAACACATCACCCAGGTCGTGAGAGACGAGGATCACGCCCAGACCCTGCTCGCGAAGGCGCGCGATGAGTGCCATGACCTCCGCCCGTTGCGCCACGCCAAGCGCGGCGGTTGGCTCGTCGAGCAGAATCACTCGCGGTTTCGACAGAACCGCGCGCGCGATGGCCACAGACTGGCGCTGGCCGCCAGAAAGCCGTCCCACGGAGACACTGTAGTCCCTGATCTTCACGTTGAGACTGGACAGGGCCGCATGGGCTCGAGATTCCATCAGCGGTCGCGAGAGCTTTGCACCCCGAAGCAGCCCTGAATGCATTTCCCTTCCCAGGAAAAGGTTCTGAACGGTATCAAGATTGTCGCAAAGCGCGAGGTCCTGATAGACCGTCTGAATGCCCAGCTCCGCCGCATCCTGCGGCTTCCTCAGCGATACCTCTCGCCCGTTAAACAGAATCCTGCCCTCGTCGGCGGTAACGATCCCGCTGATGATCTTGACGAGGGTCGACTTTCCGGCGCCGTTGTCTCCGGCCAGCGCCACGACCTCTCCCTCCCGGACGTCGAAATCGACGCCCGAAAGGGCGGTGATGCCGCCATAGTGCTTCCCAATTCCCGCCAGGGACAGGATTGGAGCGTCGTCGTTCATGGCGACCATCTTGTTGCTACCGCTTCTCTGCATCAGCCGCGACAGAAGGCGGAGTCGGCGGCCACGCCTTTGGCGCAGATCTGTTCCTTGGTATAAAGACCGGTGTCGACCACCGATTTCTGAATGTTATCCTTGGTGATGACGCTGTTCGGCGCGTCCACCTCGGGAATGCCTCCCTTGTAGCCGTTGTCGAACGTGGTCGCGACGAGATCAGCCGGTATCTTGTCGCCCTTCATCGCGTGCACGGCCAACTGGACGGCCAGCTTGTTCATCGCGACATAGTCCACAGTCATGTCCATCTCCTGCAGGCCGGCAGCAACGCGCTGCACTCCGGCAAGAGTGGCATCATACCCGCCAAACAGCTTGATCCCCTTGAGCCCGGCGGCTTCCACCGCAGCCACCGCCGCACCGCCGGTGTCGTCATTCATCGAGAAGATCGCATCGACGCCATTGTGGGTCTTGGTCAGGCACTGATCCATTGCAGTCTGAGCATTGGCCGGGAGCCAAAGCAGCGCATCCGCCTGACAAACGACCTCCAATTTGCCGGCCTTGATCAGCGGATCGAGATATTCGCCAATGCCCTTCACCTGGTCGCCGTAGAACGGAAACTTGGGATCGCCGTAAATCTTCGCCAGCCGGACGGGCTTGCCGGTCTTGGCGTTCATCTCCTCGATTACCTTGGCCGCCGCCTGCGCCTGCTTCTGGCCGATTTCAACGAAAGGGGCGGTCAGGTAGGCGTAGGCAGGCCCGCCAGTGCAAGCGTGAATGGTGCATATAAGTGGGATCCCGGCTTGCTCGGCCAGAGCCAAGGTGCCCGCGGTCTGCATTGGATCGACGGCAACCATCACGATTGCTTTGGCATCGTTGGCGATAGCGGCCTGAACCTGCGAGGTCTGTTGCTGCACGTTGTTTTCGGAGTTGAGAATCTCGACCGTCATTTTCGGCACCAATTCCTTGGCGGCCTTCAAGAAGGCTGGCTTGTCGAACTGCTCGAAGCGGACTGTCGTGAAGTCCGGCATGATAAAGTAGATCTTGCCGGTAAGCTCTTCTGCGGCGGTGGGTGGCGTGAGTGCCATGCATGCCGCGAACCCGCACATCAGCGCTGACATACGAATCTTCCCAACGAATTTCCTAAGCATTACGAGATCCTTCCATTTTCGCTGTTCTCTCTCTGGTCCGCCGCATCATCCGAGTTTCGGAACATCACAGGGCTTGGAGCATGGCTTCGGCCGTGCTCCGTCATTTTGGGAGATTGCTATTTTTGAAAGTTCCGGCCTCCGCCCTTGGACGCGCTCCCATCGCCTTACGCATCGATATCGGCCGTTTCTGCGACGGTCTTCGGTGAATGCGTGTAAACGTTTTCAAAATGGCGCGCTGGAGCGACGGTGTCAAGCGCAAAGAGGTTGGAGTGTTTCAGGCCATATAGGCTTCGTCCGCGAGAACACATAGCGGTCGGCGAACGACCATCGCACGTGTGCTGCAGTGCTGATTGGCGTATCAGTGTGCGGCGTCCGGCGGATCAGCGGGCTCGCGTACCAACCGTCCATCCGATCACAGCTTGCGCAATAACGTCCGCAACGTCGGCATGGCTCGCATCGTTGATGAGATCGTGATGGGTATTGGCGAACAGGTGATGCTTTGCGCCTGGAATTCGTGACGCCCAGCGCCGCGCGAGATCAGGAGGGCAAAACATGTCCTTGTCCCCGCTGATCATGAGCGCGGGAAGGCTGAGTTCAAGCAATCCGGCCTGTATCTGCTCACAGACCGGCGCCGAGAGGACGCTTCTTAGATGGACGAAGGCCATCGATGCATCGAACTTGAGTGGGTCAAATTCCAGTTCGTCTAGATAGAAGGGGTCAAGCGACATCACGCCTTGCTCAGCCTGGCGCTCTTGCTCTTGGCTGATCCCCTCGACAGGCATGCCGCCGAGCACCACCCCACGGAAGGGGCCAGCGCCGGCAATGACCACCGCAGCTGCTGTCATCGCGCCCATCGAATGTCCTACCAGCGCCATTGGAAGCCCGGGGTCTTCCCGCTGCGCTATCCCTGTCAGGCGCTCGGCATTCGTTCTTAGATAGGCCATGGAGCCGGGATTGCCCCGCTCGCCATCCGAGAGCCCATGTCCGATTGCATCAAGCGCCCAGACGCCGATTCCCTGTGCATTCAAGGAGTTCGCGAAGCGATGGTAGAGGCCGCTATGTTCGCCATATCCATGCAGAAAGACGATCTGCGCAGTGGGCTTCAGGGGAGCCCAGTGGCGGTAGTAGACCTGTCCGGAAGCGCCCTCAAACCTTGGCATCGACCACCTGTGGCGGGTTACTTCGTTTTCGGGGCAAGCCCGTTGAGGATCATGTCCATAGGAATGTCTGCGCTTGGATAGCCGCCGACAAGGATCACATTGGCATGCACGCGATAGTCGCCCGTCTGGACAAACAGCTTGCACCGATCGCGAAGGTCGTAATAATCCGGGATGTAAGGCACTTCGTAGATGTGTTTCTCATCGAAGAGCCTGGACAGCATGGCGAAGCCATCAGGATTTGCGCCGCGCATGTCCTTGGTGACGATGCAGGCCTCGATGTCGCCGACGTCGCAGATCACGGGAACGAGATCGTCGATCGACGGCACGCCGGTAACAACTTCCAGGTCGAGGATCTCCACATCAGGCGCCAACGAACGCAGCGCCTTGGCTGACGTGCCACTGCCGGCATCGGCAATGAATATCAACTCGCCATGGCGCAGGTCGGCCAGCGCCGCTGCCAACCTTTGGTTCAGTATTCTCGGCCTCAGAAGCTTCGTGGTCATCGTGCGTTCTCGCGGGTTCGATCGTCCGGCGACTGAAATCGTTTACACAAAAATTCGGTTTTGTCGATATCCTTGGCAGGAACTCTTATAACTTGGCAGGCAAGTCTGGGGGCATGGCCGGCTTGACCCAAGTGGCGGGAGGACGTCTTTCCAGGCGCGATTGCGATCTGATCGATCTTACGTGCAAGATGCCGTCGATTCTGGCGATCTTGCCGGCTCAACGCTATGACATGGTCACGGTGTGTCGCATCGCCCGCAACTCTGATGGATTGTCATGAGAACTGCAAAGAATGAAGATCTCACCGAACCAGGCGGCCACGGCGGCCAATGGCAGGCCGTCTATGAGGGGCTTCAAAAGGGCATTATCTCCGGAAAGTATCGTTCCGGCGTGCGGCTCATCGAAGACGACATTATTGAAGCCACCGGGGCAACCCGCCATGCAGTCCGCAAGGCATTTGACGAACTTGTTCGCCTCGGCCTCGCCGTCCGCTACCCGCATCGCGGCGTGCAGGTGCGGAGCTTCAGAGAGTCCGAGATCTGGCAAATCTACGAAGTCCGTGAGTGCCTCGAGCTGAAGGCAATAAGCTACTATACCGAGCCGGCGGCAAAGGAGCTCGTGCGAAAATTGAAGGCCATTGTCTCGGATCACGAGAGGGCGATCGCGAACAACGATCTTGCTGAAATGTATCTGCAGAACAATCTTTTGCACGAGGCTATATATCAACGGTGCGAGAACGAGTTCCTACTCGACGCCATTAAGCATCATTCGCTTCTCTCGCACCTGATTCATACTAATTCGGTGCAAAGCAAGGATTTGCGCTCCAAAGGCGCCAAGGATCACTTGACTATGATTCAAGCGATAGAGAAGGGCGACCAGAAAACCCTGGCTCGAACGCTTCGAAACCATATCCGGACCTTCCGGGACTATTATCTTCAGCATCTGACCTCTTAAAGCGCGTCTCGCTGAAACGAATCCGGGCGACGCGCTTCAAGTCCTCATGTCGCTCGCCAAGAGCGGCCGCGCAATTCTAGGCGCCGCGCCATAGGAGCATGCCGGCTGGCCGGCCTTGGCTTGTCGGTTGACATTATCGATAAAACAGGCGGATAATATTATCGATGAAAAGGGGGAACACGAAATGCAATATGGCGCGGACAACCGCATCATCAATGGCACGATCGCGGCGGCTCTGGCCACGCTCCGCCATGGTGAGGTGATCTTCATTGCCGACGCGGGCGGCGTCATCGCTTCATCCGTGCAGGTGCCGATCGTGGACCTTGGAATTGCCCCAGGTCTGGTCTCGATCGAGCAGCTGCTGCCGCTGCTGCGCGACAATGGTGACATCGAGCGGGCTGTCGTTGCCGAGCCGATGGAGGCGCAGAGTCCCCAGAAATACAAATTCGTCGTCGACACTTTCGGGAAGGAGCGGGTCACTACCGTTCCATACCGGCCGTCTATGTATGCGATCCGCAACGCCAGCAAGTTGATCATCCGCACAGGAGATTACAGCGTCCACGGCAATATCGCCCTGGTCGGAGGCTATGCCAGCGCCGACGTCAAGTTCATTCGGAACACGGAAGTCGGGGACATCAGGATACTACCGGACTGACATGACACACGGCCGATGTTCTCGAGCGTCGGCTCTCCAGTCGAGTGAACCGTTCTGGTCAAAATTTGCCGAAGGGCCGTTCAGATGCCGTTCTTCGAAACCGCGCATGGGAAAAGCTACTACCGGTGCTGGGATGCGCGGAAGACAGTCGGCGGTGTCGTGTTTCTCCATGGTTTTGGCGAGCACAGCGGGCACTACCATCGCCTTGCGGGCGCCTTCAACGCCAGTGGCCTCGCCATGTGGGCGCTTGATCAGCAAGGACACGGCCTTTCCTATGGCGAACGTGGCGCGGTGGCGTCGATGGATCCCCTCGTCGACAATGCCGAGCGTCTGATCTCGATCGCCGCCAGCGAAGCTCCCGGCCTGCCGCTGGTTCTCGTCGGCCATTCTCTCGGCGGCATTGCCGCTGCGCTGTTGATCGCTCGTGGCGAGCGCCGGTGCCTGGGGCTGGCCGTCACGGGCACGCTGATCCAGCCGGAGACCGTTGCCATACCCGCGCCGCCGGAAGTCACCCGCGACCCATTCTATCTAGACATGCTGGCGACCGATCCATTCGCCTTCAGCGTAACGCTAGAAAACACGGCGGCGCGGCGGGCGGCCATGCACAAGGCGCGCGGGGAGCTGGCCGCGACTCTCCCCAAGGTCGACCTTCCCGTGCTGCTGATCAATGGCGACCAGGATGTGATTGCCCCCGCCAGGTATGCCCGTGCGGTCCGCTCGCAACTCAAGAACGCCACGGTGCTCATCGTGAAAGACGGCTTCCACGACATCATCAACGACGTGCCCCACTTCGCCGTCGAGAGGCGCCTCGTCGCCTTCGCGAGGGCGGCGATCAAGGGCCGAGGGCGGTAGAAGGAAAGGCCTCTTTCAAGGTTTGGTAAGGCGCGGCTTGCAAGCCGCCAGCAAAAAAGGGAGCAGCAAATGGGTGGATTTCGAAACGAACTGCATTCGCTCGCCGTCTTGGTCGCAGGCTTGATAGGGATGGCGATGTCGGCCGGAACCGCGCAGGCCACAGATACCGTGTCCATCGCGACATCGATCGAAACACTCGACGCTTTCGTGCCTCAGTTCGGCTCGCAGGTCGGCATCTTCGCCAGGCATGACCTCGACATCAACTACGTCAAGGGCGCCAACGGGTCAGCCATGGTAGCCGCGGTGGTTGGAGGCTCGGCCGACATCACGCATGTCGGCGCGGCCCTGATCTTTCCGGCCATCCAAAAGGGTGCGGCGCTGACGGTCCTGTTGGGCAACTACGACATCGACTACACCTTCATCGCGCACAAGGACGCCGGAGTCGACGTCAAGAAGGGATATCCGGCTTTCCTGAACGATCTCAAGGGCAAGCTGATCGGCGTCGCCGGTCGCGGGGGCGCAACCGAGCTCTACGTGCGCAAGATGTTCACCGACGCGGGCATGAATCCCGACAAGGACATCACCTTCATCGCGATCGGCACTGGCTATGGCGCGGCGGGCGCCTTCACCAACCGCCAGGTCGACGCGATGGCCAGCATTCCGCCGAGCTCGACGTTGATCGGTCCGGACAATCTCGATGTGCTGGTCGATCTCAATGCCACGCGCAACAAGGTGTTTGATCCCGAGTATCTCTTCACGGTTTTCACCGCCAATTCGGATTTCATCAAAAACCGCCCGCAGGTTGCCCAGAATTTCTGCAAAGCGGTCATCGAGACGATCAGCTACATGAAAGACCCTGCGAACGAACAGAAACTGGTCGATTTCACCGCAAAGACGCTCAAGCTCGATGCGGGCAAGGCCAAGGCGTTGATCGACGTCTACAAATCGGGCTTCAATGCCAAGCTAACCAAGGAGCGCTGGGAAGGCATGAAGAAATATGCCGCTTTTGTTCCAGACTGGACGATGAACGCGTATGAGCCCTGCGCGAGCCTGACTTCGGGCTGAGGTGGCCGAGTTGGTCGCCGCGGCAGGTTCATCGGGCTTAAAAGGGAAGGCCGGTCGGCCTTCCCACCGGAATGTCGCGCGGCTCAAGCGACTTGCTGGACAAATCGGCGTCGGAATAGCCTTTCTGGCGTTGTGGCAACTCGTCTACATGTCCGGCGTCGTCAAGCCGCTGATTTCGCGAAGTCCCGGGCAGGTGTTCTGGTTTTTCGTCCAGATCGCCACCGATGGCACGCTTCTGCCAGCGCTCTATTCCACGGTCGAGGCAACAGTGGTCGCTTTCGTGCTGGCCTCATTCGTTGGAGTAGTCATCGGCATCGGCCTTGGTCTGTTTCCCAAAGTTGAGGAACTGCTGGACCCCTATATCAGTGCGTTCAACGCGATGCCGCGGATCGCCTTCGCGCCGGTATTCATACTGCTTTTCGGCGTCAGCCAGGCAGCCAAGATCGCGCTTGCCTTCAGCGTCGTGGTTTTCATCCTGATGGTCAACGCGCGCGCCGGCATTCGCACCGTCGACCGCGATATCAGGCTGATGGTGACGGTCATGAATATTTCCAAGCGGGATATGTTCATGAAGATCCTGCTGCCCAGCGCCGTACCCTCCATTTTCGCCGGACTGCGCCTTGGCATCATCTATTCGCTTCTCGGCGTCGTGACCTCCGAGATATTGGCGTCCCGGGTAGGGCTCGGCCAACTCATTGCGGGATATGCCGGTACTTTTCAGCTCGAAGGGGTCTACGCCGTCTGCATCGTGCTGGCCGTGATCGCTTCTTTGCTCAATGCCGGGATGGCTCTGCTCGAACGCTATCTGCTCGGTGCGCGAGCGCTCTAAACCGCGAGGACCAGGGACGATGGCACCAAGCATATCGCCTGCCGCGGGAACCGACGGTGTCGCCGCCAGGATTTCCGACGTCGTGATGGAGTTCCAGACCACGTCGGGACCAGTGCGCGGGCTGGATGATGTGTCGTTGGAACTGCGAGAGGGAGAGTTCCTGGTTCTCGTCGGACGTAGCGGTTCCGGCAAGACCACTGCGCTCAATGTCCTGGCCGGGCTCCACACTGCAACGATCGGCGAGGTGAGCGTACTTGCCCAACCGCCCGTCGCCGCGCGTCCACAGCTCGGCTACATGTTCGCGCGCGATGCTTTGCTGCCATGGCGAACTGCACTCAAGAACGTAGAGCTCGGGCTGGAAGTGCGCGGTTTCGCAAAAAGCGAAAGACGGGCCTTGGCCCGAGACTATCTGGACCTCGTCGGTTTGAAGCGCTTTGCCGATAATTATCCAAGTCAGCTCTCCCAGGGCCAGCGGCAGCGTGTGGCGCTCGCTCGCACCTGGGCGCCTTCGCCGAAGATACTGTTGATGGACGAGCCTTTTTCGGCGCTCGACGCACAGACGCGTGAATCGCTTCACGAGGAGTTCGTGCGCATGTGGGCCGCTGACAAGAAGAGCGTTGTCTTCGTCACCCACGATCTGAACGAGGCGATCACCTTGGCCGACCGGATCCTTGTTTTCAAAGACGGCAAGATCGCCAAGGAATTCTCGATCCCTTTCGCTCGACCTCGGGACCTCGTCGATATCACCGCGGACCGGACGGCACGCGACATCTATCATGAGATCAGGCAACTGCTTTATCAGCATTAGCCGGCCGATAGCCGTCCCCGGGGTGGGCGGCGTGCACTGGTCAGCAGCTAACCCGGTGGATGCGTGGCCATGTAAACGTTTACGCCATTGGCGAATTGAGTCAATGCGGACTCTCTGGCCGAGACCCTATTTCTGGATTGCCGCGTCCACCGTTCGGACCAAGCGCGCCCTCGGTAAAACGAGTTCAGTCGAGGCGCATTAAGATTGTCGATTCGGGAATGTATGTGCCTTCCAGTACCGGTGCACCCTTTCTCGGCGGCAGCATCTCGGCCACGCGGACGATGGTCAGCTTGGGGGCAGGCTGCGGAAGCCGAGCAGGTTGCTTGCATCGCGCAGGTCCGGGAGCGTTACGATACCTTCCGGAAAGGCGGTTGGCGAGGGCCCGCCTCGAATTCCGAGGAATGCGATTCCCAGCTCACAGGCAGCGGAACATTCCGTGATTGAATCGCCGACCGCCACCACGGTTTCGCGCGAAAGCCCCATGTGCAACATCCGCGCGAAGGCCTCGCGTTTTTTCGTCGGCGCGCCGATGACCAGCTCGAAATAGTGATCAAGGGCTCGCTGACGGATGACCTCGACCAGTTCTTGCTGCGGGGTTCCGGAAACGACGAAAAGCCTGGAACGCCCAGTCGCTTTTTCAAGCAGTTCCCGCGCGCCGGGAATGAAAGGCGCAGCGAGGATCTTCTCAAAAACGATTTCTGAGAACCTCTTCGACAGCAGCGCCAATCGCTCCTCGGTCGGGGCGCTACCCACTATCTGTTTGTCGAAATGGTCGAACTTCTCCCGGCGTGAAATACCGCCATGCAGCCGCTGGTAGCTCAGGATGGGTTCCCTCCACTGCTGTCCATAGCCGGAATATATTTCAGCGAACGCCTCTGCTTTGATCTCGGCAGAGTCAAGGATGACGCCATCGAAATCGAATATGATAGCGGCGGGTCGAGAGGGCAGAAGCGGCTGACGGGGCATGACGGTGCCTATGTGCACACTCGACTTCGCGGGTGTGAAGCGCCCGCGGACCTGGATTTAGACGGCCGCGGCCAAGCGCAACTGTTTCAGAGCGCGCGGCGGGCACGCGGATTTTCTTACGATCAGGTGCGAATCAAGCCTGACGAAGCGAGGGGGCTCACCGTTCGACAGCGAGCTGTGGAGCATTTCGGCCGCCAACCGGCCCATTTCCTCGGCAGGCACGGCTATGGTCGTCAACGGGGGGTCCAGCTGCGCTGCATATTCTGCATCATCGAACCCGACGATCGAGATGTCCTGGGGAACACGGATTCCGAGCCGCCGACTTTCGCTCAAGGCTCCAAACGCCATGACATCGGTGTTGCAGACCACCGCCGTGGTCTCCGGGTATTTGTCCAGGATTGCGCGTATTGCCTCCGTTCCGTCCCGGATGGTGAAATTGCGAATGATTATGTTCGCTGCCCCATGGAGATTTCTCGATCCGACGAAATCCTTGTAGGCGGCGATCCGAGCGCGCTGGCGATCGCTACCCCTCGGGCTGCCGGCAATCATGGCGAAATTTCTGTGCCCCAAATCGGCAAGGTATTCCATCGCGCTTTGCGTAGCCGCGTAATTGTCAAATCCAATGCAGGGCACGATCTCGTCGGGCAGATATGAGTAGGTCGTCACCACCGGGATATGGGGTTGCTTGAGATAGCTCACGAGCGCCGGGTCCTCGATCGCGCCAACCAGAAGAAGCGCCTCGGCGCCGCGATCTACCAATGTTTTGACCTTCTCAAAAACGTTGGCGTGTTCGAAGCCGGTTGTTGCAACGATCGTCATGTAGCCGTGCTGCGCGAAGCTATCCTGAAAGTGGTTGATCATCTTCGCAAAGATCGCATAGTCCAGCGTCGGGATCGCCGCCCCCACGATATGGGTCTTACGAGAGCGCAGCGCTTTTGCCGCCGGGTTGGCCGCGTAGCCGAGGTTCTGCGCAGTCGCCAGGACCCGTCGGCGAACATCCTCGCTGACGAGGTCAGGCAGATTGAACGCCCGCGATACGGTGGCCACCGAAACCCCCGCCTCGCGGGCAACGTCGAAGACCCCTGCCTTCTTCTTCAACTTGGGTTGCTTGGCTCTTTTGCCCGGCATAAGCCGCACCATTTCGTTGGCTTTTGTTCACCTAGGGCTTTTGTCCTCGACTTCACCTCGCTTGACAAGCCATAAAACGCTCCAATATGTAATCGTTTACAGAAATTTCTATCTTGATGTGGGTTTGGGCTTGACATCTTTGTTCGGCTCGCGAAGAATGAAAACGTTTACATGAGTTGGGAGCGTCGAGGCCGGCTTTTGCCCGTCTCGCATAAAAGGGAGAATCCACAATTGACCGCGTCGATCAGACTGCCAGTGTCTCGTCGCAACTTCCTGAAGGCCACTGCCGGCCTTGCTGCCGCCTTGGCCGCCTATCGCGCCTCGTCAGCATATGCGGAGGAAGTGACGCTCAATATCCTCAATAGCAATTCAGTCTGGGCAGGGGCACTCACCGACCAGGTGGCGAAGGCATATACAGCCGCGAAGATCACCGGGGAATCCAACCCTTACGAATCTCACTACGAAAAGATGCTGATCGAACTTTCACAGGGTTCGGAAACGTTCGACATCATCACCACCGACAGCCTCTGGGTCCGGCAGCCGCAGCGCAACAAGTGGGCGCCCACGATGGAGGACATCAAAGCCGCCAACCCTGACCTTCCCGAGATCAAATATGGAAACGTCACAGAGGGATCGCTGCAATATTCCATCTACCAGGGCAAGCACTACGGCCTGCCGCTCGCCATGACGATTCCGGTCTTCATCTATCGCAAGGATCTGTTCGAGAAAGCCGGTATCGACAAGGTGCCGGTCACCTGGGACGAGTATGTCGCGGCTGCCAAGAAGCTGCACAGCTCAGACATTGCCGGAAACACGCTTTGCCTGGGAGGACAAGACGCTCACATGTCCGGTGACTGGATGACGCGCGTCATGGGCATGACGAAGCTTGCGCCGACCGACGACGGCTGCTTCAACGACGCCAATGAGCCCGTCTTCAATTCCGAGGGGCAGGGCGAGCATGCCATCGAAAGGCTGAAGGAGGTCTTGCAGTATTGCCCGCAAGGGGTGTCCGGGTTCGACTACCCAGAAGGTCAGTCCGCGATCGGGCAGGGAACCGCTGCCATGATCATTTCCTGGTCGGACGCGCTCTCCGGCATTGAGGGCGGACCGCATGCCGGCAAGTTCGGCTACGCGGTGGCGCCGACCGAGAAGTTCCAGCAGTCGATGATTGGCGGCTGGACAGTGGTGCTCAACGCCGCCAGCAAAAAGCAGGCTGACGGTTACAGGTTCCTGGCCTGGCTTGCCGATGGCGGTTACAAGTATTTCTCGGAAGCGGGTGAAACCTCGATCTGCTACAAGCCGGATCTCGAAAATCCGGACATGATCAAAAAGATTCCGGGGCTCCATGTCTTTGAGGATTTCAAGACCCGCGGGACCCAGCCGATCGCGATCCCGCCTTATCGCCTGACCAATGCGGTGGAAGTGCAGCGGGCAATCTACGAGGAAGTCCTCGCCGGCGTGACTGGGCGAAAGACCCCGAAGACCGCGATGGTCGATGCCGTGGATCGGGTGGGAAAGCTCGTCAAGGGCTGAAGTGCCGCCCGCAAGCGCCTGGATATACCAGCGCTCGTCGAACAAGAACGCGCTGTGCGGGCAGATGCCCGCTCGGCGCCGTCGGGATCAAGGACCATGACAGTCAGCTTAGAGGGTTTGCCCGTCGCGACCGATCGAGCCAAGCGTGCCGGAGAGCGTTACACCGGCATGATCCTGCTCGCGCCGACCATGATCATCATGACGGTTGTCGGGCTCTTTCCGCTCCTGCACTCGCTCTATATGAGCCTCACCGGCTATCGCCCCTCGGATCCGGACAAGTTCCAGGGATTTGTCGGCCTCGCCAACTACGCCGATGCAGTGTCGGACGCCCAGTTCCTGCATTCGATCCTGCTGACGCTGCTGTTCACCGTCTTGTCCGTGGGGCTGTCTCTCACCTTGGCCGTGCTGCTGGCGCTCCTCTTCAATGTCAGGCTCCGCGGTTTCACGCTGCTGAGGACCATCATCATCGTCCCGATGCTGATCACGCCGATCGCCGTCGGCATCACCTGGCGCATCATGATGATGCCCGACCTTGGCGTGCTCAATTACGTTTTGAGCCTCGTCGGCATTCCACCGCAGCCATGGGCCGGCGAGAAGGCCAGCGCCATGGCCTCGATGCTGCTGGTCGATGTCTGGCAGTGGACCCCCTTCATGTTCCTGATCATCTTCGCCGGCCTCTCGGCCCTGCCCAAGAGCCCCTTCGAGGCGGCGGCGATCGACGGCGCCTCGCCGATCCAGACCTTCTTCATGGTCACGCTGCCGATGCTGAAACCGGTGATCGTGATCGCGAGCCTGCTCAGGATCGTGGATGCCATCCGCACCTACGACACGGTCTATATCATCACACGTGGCGGTCCCGATTTCGCCACCGACCTGCTCAGCATCTACCTGGCAAGGGTCAATTTCCGCTTCTTCAGCCTCGGCTATGGTGCTGCGCTATCCTGGCTGACGCTCCTCATCATCCTCGCCGTGGTTCTCATCTTCGTGAAATACACGGGCTTCATGCGCATGGTGAACGAAAAGGAGGCCCGCTGATGTCAAGGTCGATCACGCGACACGGCTCCATCCTCAGCGACATCGGCTACTACGTCCTTGCCCTGATGGCGACCGCCTTCTTTGCTTTCCCCATCGTGTGGATGACGCTTTCTTCGCTGAAATCAGATGTCGACATAGCGGCTTATCCACCGAAGTGGATTTTTGCTCCGACATTAGAGAGCTACCGCAAGCTTTTTACGGAGCTGAATGCGATGGATGCCTTGATCAACAGCGCATTCATCGTCTGCCTGGCTACTCTGTTTGCAATGATCGCAGGGACGCTCGCCGCCTACGGACTGGCGCGTTTCGACGTTAAGAACAAGAACTTCATCGCCTTCGAGGTTCTGTCGATCCGCATGCTGCCGCCGATGGTGAGCGTCATCCCGCTGTTCATCATCGCCAAGCAGCTGGGCATCTTCGACACGCCGTGGCTGCTGATCGCCGTTTATACGTTGAACGGATTGCCGTTCGTGGTCTGGGTGATGCGCGTCTTCATCCAGGAGATTCCGCAGTCGATCGAAGAGGCTGCCTTGATAGATGGATGCAGCCGCTTCGAATGCTTCTGGCGCGTGACCTTGCCGCTGCTTTTGCCCGGCTTGGCTGCGACGATGGTGATCATATTCATGTTCGCCTGGAATGAATTCCTGCTGGCCAGCATTCTGACGTCTTCCGAGGCGCGCACGCTGCCGGTGATCGCGGCGAGCTCGATCAAGGCCAAGGCGATATCGTGGGGATTGGGCTCGGCGGCCGGCGTGCTGATGTCGTTGCCGGTCGTCGTGCTCGTCCTGTTGATGCAAAAATACCTGGTCAGGGGCCTGACGCTTGGCGCCGTGAAGGGATGAGGAACGACAATGGGTATCGAAGTCAAATCTGTCTACAAGCGCTTTGGCGCCTTCACTGCTGTGAACGGCGTGTCGGTCGACATCAAGGACGGCGAATTCTTCGTCATGTTGGGTCCCTCCGGTTGCGGCAAGACGACGACATTGCGCATGATTGCCGGACTGGAGCTTCCCAGCGACGGCCAGATCAAAATCAATGGCCGCGACGTGACATATGAGGAACCTCGTCACCGCGATATTGCGATGGCGTTCCAGGACTACGGTCTCTATCCGCACCTATCCGTGTTCCAGAACATTGAGTTTCCTCTGAAGGTGCGCAAGATCGCCGAGGGAGAGCGCAAAAAGAAAGTGCATGCGACCGCGGAAAAACTCGGAATTGCCGAGTATCTGGATCGCAAACCGGGACAGATCTCCGGCGGGCAACGGCAGCGCGTCTCCCTGGCGCGGGCGTTGGTGCGCAATCCCCGCGTCTTTCTGATGGATGAGCCACTTTCGAACCTCGATGCGAAGCTGCGCGCCACGATGCGCACCGAGATCAAGAAGCTGGTTACCAGCCTCGGCATCACCACCGTCTACGTGACCCATGACCAGATCGAAGCAATGTCGATGGCCGACCGGATCGCCGTCATGCGCAAGGGTGATATGGTCCAGGTGGCAACGCCGCTGGAGATCTACGACAGGCCAAGAACCGAGTTTGTGGCCGATTTCATCGGTTCTCCGCCCATGAACCTGTTCCCTGCTCATTTTGACCGCAAGAAGGGAATTGCCGCCTCCGTCCAGCCCTTTGCCGACAGTCTGTCAGGGGAGGTCGCCGACAAGGCAAGCAGCTTTGCCGACGCCCAAGGACAATTCTTCGTCGGGGTCCGCCCCGAGCATCTCTTGATCGTTGGTGACGGCGTCGAAGGCGCCGCGTCGGCAAGCGTCGATTTCGTCGAGCCGCTTGGGCAAACCACCAATGTCTATGTCGACTGCGGTGGTCACAAGTTCATCGTCGTCACCGATCGAACTGAGGCGAGGGTCGGCGACGTGGTCGGCGTGCTTGTTGCGCCAGGCAAGAGCCGGCTCGTCGCGCCAAACTGACCGAGGAAAATGGATCGATGGACGTCCGTGAATACGACAATTGGATCGACGGCGGTTGGGCAGGCGCCGATCGGAAGGTGGAACGCAAATCGCCAGCCCATGGCAGGCTGCTAGCCCGTTTCGCGCAAAGCGACGAGCAGGCGGTAAGGGCTGCTGTCGGGGCCGCCCGCAAAGCCTTCGACACGAGATCTGTCTGGTCATCGATGCCTGGCGCCGAAAGGGCCAAGGCCCTTGGGCATTGGGTCGATTTGATGACCCGTGACCTAGAAAGGTTGGCCTTGATCGAGGCAGAAGAGGTGGGAAAGCCGATCCGCTTCGCCAGGGCAGAGATTGAGTGGTCAATTGAGCTGGCGCGCTATGCGGCAGCGCTTGCCTGGCAACTCCCAGGAGACCTCGTCTCCAACATCGGTGACGCAAATCTGGGTCTTGTCACCCGTGAGCCGCGCGGCGTGATTGCAATGATCACGCCATGGAACTTCCCCATGGTGACTCTGTTCCAGAAGCTGCCCTTCGCGCTCGCGGCCGGCTGTACGGTTGTGGTCAAGCCATCGGAGCTGACCTCTGGTTCGACGCTGGAAATCGCCAAGCTGGCGACAGAGGCCGGCATCCCAAATGGCGTCATAAATGTGGTAACCGGCTCGGGCCGGACGGTCGGCGAGATCCTCACCGGGCATCGAGATGTCGACATGATCTCGTTTACCGGATCGACCGCGGTCGGGATCAGGATCGCGCAGCGCGCGGCCGAGCAGGTCAAGCGCGTTGGCCTCGAGCTAGGCGGAAAGGCGGCAAATATCGTCTTTGCCGATGCCGACATCGATGCGGCGCTGGATGGCATCCTACTCGGCTACATCCTCAATCAGGGCGAAGAATGCGTCCAGGGCACCAGGCTTCTTGTTGAGGATAGCGTTGCGGAAAGCTTCCTGGAGAAGCTGGTCGAGCGCTCTAAGAAGATCCGCCTCGGCTTGCCGACGGATGAGGACGCGGACGTCGGAGCGCTGATCCACGAGAAGCACATGGAACAGGTGCTGTCATACATCGAGTCCGGTTTAGAGGAGGGCGCGACGCTTCTGCTCGGTGGCAACCGTGTCACCGAAAACGGCCTCGGCATGGGCTATTATGTTGCCCCTACCATCTTTTCCAACGTCACCCCCGACATGACCATCTTTCGCGAAGAGATTTTCGGCCCGGTGCTTGCGGTCACGCGTTTCAAGAGCGTCGAGGAAGCAATCGCGCTCGCCAATGACACGAACTATGGTCTGGGCAACGGGCTATGGACGAAGGACATCGACAAGGCGATACGCGTTTCGCGGGAACTTCGCAGCGGGACGGTCTACGTCAACACATTTCTCGAGACCGCGGCCCAGATGCCGTTCGGCGGCTTCAAGCAAAGCGGGATCGGTCGTGAAAACGGGTTGGACGGCCTGCTCGAGTTCACCGAGGTGAAGTCGACCTTCATCAAGCTTGGGAAACGCACCCACGCCCTGCCGCACACCCTGACAACCTCGGCAAGATCGTAAGGAGTGCCCCGGTGACGGACAAGAAGGCGTTCGATTATATCGTCATAGGTTCAGGCTCGGCAGGCTCCGTGATAGCGTCCAGGCTGGCCGAGGACCCGTCGACCACGGTTCTGCTCCTGGAAGCGGGTCCCTCCGATCAGCACATATATATCCGGATGCCGGCGGCCCTTGGTTTTCCGCTGATGAACGACCGCTTCAACTGGTTCTACAATTCGGAGCCGGAACCGCACTTGCAGGGGCGGGTCATACATGAGGCGAGAGGGCGCGTGCTGGGCGGCTCGTCCTCCATCAATGGCATGAATTGGGTCCGCGGCAATCCTTGGGACTATGACAACTGGGCGTCGATCGGAGCTGACGGATGGTCCTATGCGCAATGTCTGCCCTATTTCAAGAAAGCCGAGACATTCGACAAGGGAGCGAACGCTTATCGCGGCGGCTCCGGGCCGATGCGGATCGAGACCTGCAAGGCGGAAAATCCTCTTTACCACGCCTTCCTGAGGGCGGGGGTGGAGAGCGGTCTGAAGCATGTTGCTGATCACAATGCATATCAGCAGGAAGGCGTTCACATAACCCAGCGCAACGTCCATGACGGAATTCGCTGGAGCACCTCGCAGGCCTATATCCATGCCCAGCCCCGCAAGCCCAACCTCACCGTGCTCACCGGCGCTAGGGTCACCGGCATCGAAACGAGCAACAAGCGCGTCGTTCGGGTTGCTGTGACCACAAAAGCCGGCGCCCAGCAATTTGAGCCGGAGCGCGAAACAATCCTGTGCGGGGGAGCGCTAAATTCCCCACAACTGCTGCTGCTATCCGGCATTGGCCCTGCCGATGACCTCAGAAAGGCCGGGATTGCGCTGAAACACCACCTGCCTGGCGTCGGACGAGGGTTGAAGGATCATGTGGCTGCCCCTGTCATGTATCGCGCTACGAAGGACGTATCGGCTGCCAAGGAACTCTCAACCTTCGGCAAGGCGAAGCTCGGGCTTCAGTGGCTCCTCTTCAAGAAGGGGCTTGGCGCGACCAATTTCTTCGAAGTCGGCACCTTCATGCGCACGAGGGAAGAAGAAACCATACCGAACGTGCAGTTCGAGTTCGTGCCGATGCTGGGCGAATTCCAGCACGGCAACGTCAAGCTCGAGAACGGCTTCCAGTACTTCCTGAGCCTGATGAGGCCCAAGAGCGAGGGACGCGTGTGGGTAGAGTCGGCCGATCCAAGGGCGGCGCCGAAATTCCTGTTCAACTATCTCGAGCATCCTGACGACATGCTGCAGGCTGTTCAGGCCGTGAAGGCGATCCGCAACGTGGTCCGCCAGAAGGCATGGGACGAGTTTCGCGGCGTTGAAGAAATGCCCGGCCCCTCGATCGCCAGCGACGAGGATATCGCCAATTGGCTGCGCGGGATTGCCGGCACCAACTACCATCCATGCTGCACCTGCAGAATGGGCGAGGGGGATGACGCGGTCGTCGACAAGGAAGCAAAGGTGCACGGCATTGAGGGCCTCAGGGTCGTCGATGCCTCGATCATGCCTGAGATCGTCAGCGGCAACCTCAACGCCCCGGTCATCATGATGGCTGAGAAGGTCGCGGACGCCATTCGCGGGATAGCGCCGTTGCCCGCCGACCCGCAGCCTTACCACACCGCCTAAGGCGCGCGAGCATCAAATGCAGCAATCGCTTGATCTACGGCATGAAAACGATTACAACTATGGAAATCCATGGTTAGCAATGTGGTTCCGGACCGCTGGTGGCTAACAGGAAGTATACAGCGAAATCTATAGCTTGCGGCGACCGAGTCATTCCATGCGGAATGAGGTCGCGCCGCAAGTTCAACGGTCAATCAGTCGCGCAAAAGGAGCAAAGACGTGAGTGAACTAAAAGGCATCTGCGTGCCGATCTGCACGCCATTCAAGGACAATGGCGCTGCGCTCGACGAGGGCGCATTGGCGGCAAATATCGACTCGCTGATCGAGGCGGGAATTCACATCATCGCCGTGAATGGCGGGACCGGAGAGTTTCCTTTCCTCACCGAGACCGAGAAGCGGCGCATCGCCGAGATCGCGGGCAAGCGGATCAATGGCCGGGCCAAGCTTATCGTCCAGACGTCTGCCCTGCGCACCGAAGACGCGATCGACAACTCGAAGCACGCGCGGGACGCTGGCGCGGACGCATTGCTCATCCTGCCGCCTTTCTTCGAGGGGCCGAGCGAACCGGGAGTGCGCTACCACTACGAGCAGATTTCCAAGGCCGTCGCGACCCCCATCATGGTCTACAACATTCCCCAGTATACCGGCTTCGACATCACGCCTGACGTCTTCAAGCGCTTCAGTGAGATCGACAACGTCAAATACATCAAGGACAGCACGTCGAACATGATGCGCATCGATCAGCTCTCGGCCCAGGGCGCCAAGGTGTTCAACGGTTGCGACTATCTGAATTTCTACAGCCTTGTCAGCGGCGCGCCCGGCGTGTTCACCGGGTCCGGCAATGCCGTACCGAAGCAGCTGGTCAAGCTCTACGATCTCGTTCAAGCCAAGAACCTCGCCGAGGCGGCCGCTCTTTGGCTCAAGCTGCGCCCGCTGTCGCTGCTGCTTTGGACGTCTCCTTTCAACCCCGTCGCCAAGGCAGCGAGCACCAAGACGGGACGCCCCGTCGGCGAGTGCCGGCTTCCTGTCCTGCCGCTCACCGAGGCGGAGGTGAAGCTGGTCGACGAAGCCCTCGGCGCCGCCGCCTGAGGTGAGCGCCCTTGCCCCGGGGACACCGTCTCCCCGGGGCGGGCCTGGATGCCGCCGGTCCGCTGCGGCATGCTTGGCAATTCACCGGTCGTCATTCGGCCGCACCTCGGAACGCTCGCAAGCGACTGAACAAGGAGGACGACACATGCGGTTATCGCGGATGATAAACGTTGTCGGCGCCCATGCCGAGGGCGAGCCCAACGACGTCATCACCGGCGGCGTCATCGACGTCCCTGGCAAGACGATGTTCGAAAAGGCGCGCTGGCTGGAGACAAAGGGCGACGATCTTCGCGCGTTCCTTCTCCATGAGCCGCGCGGCAAAGTCACACTTTGCACCAACCTGGTCCTGCCCTCGTCTCACCCCGACGCCCAGATGGGGTACGTGATCATCGAGCCGGCGTCCTATCCGCCGATGTCGGGGACAAACACCATCTGCACGGTCACCGTGCTGCTTGAGACGGGCGTCATCGCCATGCAGGAGCCCGTCACCAAATTGACACTCGAGGCGCCGGCGGGGCTGATCGAGGTCGAGGCGCAATGCCGCAACGGAAAATGCGAAAGCGTGAAGTTCCGGAACCAGCCATCCTTCGTCCTGCATCGCGACCGGATGATCGAGGTCGCTGGCATTGGATCTCTTCGCGTCGACGTCTCCTATGGCGGGATGATCTACGTGATCGTCGATGCAGGCGACTGCGGCTTCGCGATCGAGCCATCGGAAGCGCGCGACCTGTCGGACGTCGGGGAAAAGATCAAGCGCGCGGCGGCTGAGCAGCTGCCTTCGATCCATCCCGAGAACCCTGCAATTCACACCATAAACCAGACACTTTTCGCCGGTCCGCTCACGGTCAGCGACGGGGTAAAGTCATCGCGCAACGGCGTGATCGTCTCGCCTGGCCGCCTCGACCGCTCGC